>CAZWMB010000012.1:30515-31580 GCA_964634635.1 uncultured Lachnospiraceae bacterium | reverse complement strand
TTTAAATAAATTTTAGCAAAAAATGCTTGACAAGGGTGGATAAAATCGGTATAATAGATAAGGTGTCTATTCAGAAAAACAGGAATAAAGCCGGTCAAACGGGGTCGGGAGTATAGCGGAGGAGGTGCTGCAAATGAAAATGACATATCAGCCGAAGAAACGTCAGAGAGCCAAAGAGCATGGTTTCAGAAAAAGGATGTCTGCTAAGTCTGGCAGAAAAATCCTGGCGAACAGAAGACTTAAGGGCAGAAAGAAGTTATCTGCATAATATAGAGGACTTAGGCAGGAAGCGGGGAGAACTCTTTGCTTGTTGCCTTTTTTCATAGTAATGAGGTATTTACGATGAAAAAAACTCAAAGCTTAAAGCTCAACCGCGATTTCCGGCGCGTGTACAAAGGCGGATGCTTTGTCGGAGGATACACCGTGGTGTACTTCAAAAAGAACCGGCACACGTTTAACCGGCTCGGACTGACCGTCGGAAAATCGGTCGGCAAGGCGGTTAAAAGAAATCGTCTTAAGCGCCTGATGCGCGAGAGCTATCGTATGATAGAGGACAGTATACCCGCAGGATACGACTTTATTATCGTGGCGAGGAACAGAGCCTTGGGCATATCACAGCCGCAAATCCAACGGGACATAGAGTACGCGATGAGAAAGCTGGGTCTTGCGGAATGAAAAAAATACTGATAGCAATTATTGATTTTTACAGACACCATATATCGCCGTATAAGGGAGGGGCGTGCTGCCGGTTCGTTCCCACCTGTTCACAGTACGCGAGAGAAGCAATCGAAAGATACGGCGCCGCGTATGGGACATATCTTGCCGCAAGGCGGATATTGAAATGTCACCCGTTCCATAAGGGCGGCTATGATCCCGTACCGGACAAACATAAAGGCAGCGGAGAGGAAAAATAAGAAGGATGTTTGATTATCTTATTACGCGGCCGATGGGCTTTATAATACAGCACATCTACAATCTTGTCGCCAATTACGGTATGGCTATCATACTGTTTACCATTATAATTAAGCTGATACTTATTCCGCTTAATGTACACTCGCAGAAGGC
>CAZWMB010000012.1:0-30505 GCA_964634635.1 uncultured Lachnospiraceae bacterium | reverse complement strand
GAAGCAGCAGAAAATCCAGCCGCTGATGGCGGAGCTGCAGAAGAAGTACGCGAATGACCAGGAAAAGCTCCAGCGCGAGATGATGAAGATTTACAAGGATAACAATATAAGTATGACCGGCGGCTGTCTGCCGATGCTTATACAGTTCCCGATACTTATAGGTCTTTATCAGGTCATCCAGAAACCTCTTTCATACCTTGTCGGTATAACGCGCGACATGTGGAACAGCGCGCCGTACATTAACGAGGTAGTGCGTTTGCAGAGTAAAATGACGGAGCTGGGACATAACATAGGAAGCCTTGCGAACTCGTCAATGGAGCAGCTTGCGAACATGTCGCAGATACAGCTCTCAAAATGGGCGGGTATCGTCGGTACGGAGGGCAGTTTCCTTGACGAAGTGTCCGGCGCGCCGACGCACCCGTGGGTACTTAATTTTAACTTCCTGGGTCTTGACCTTTCAAACGCGCCTTCGGAGGCGTTTAAGTACATCATGGCTCTCGATTTTTCACATTGGAGCATAATCGCGCTGCTGTCAATACCGCTTTTGGCGGTAATCGCGTCTTTTGTCTCAATGAAGATTACACAGGCGCAGACCGGTCAGAATAAAGGTAATGATCAAGTGAACCAAACTTCAAAAATGATGAATATGATGATGCCGGTAATGACGCTGTTCTTTACTGTATCACTGCCGGCGGGTCTTGGAATTTATTGGATTATCAGCTCTGTGACACAGATATTGCAGCAGCTGATACTTAACTGGTATTTAGATAAGAAGGGAGAAGAAGTAATTGTCAAAGTTACCGAAAAAAAACAAAAGCGCTCTGGAAAAAAACGGAAAAAATAAGAATGAGGCAATCGCGGCGGCTCTGGAGGAGCTTGGAGTGAGCGCCAATGAAGTGGATATAGAGGTTCTTGACCTTGGCTCAAAGGGTTTTCTGGGTCTTGGCGCGCGTGACGCGAGAGTAAGAGTGACGCTGAAAAACACACCTGCCGGCAAGCAGGAAGGACCGGTTGAAGAAAAGACCGGACAGACCGAGGAAAAGCCGGCGGCGCCGAGAGCGCCCAAACCCAAAAAGGAGATGACGGGCGATGCGGCGGCGGAAGCAAAAAAATTTCTCGCGGATATCTTTGCCGCTATGCGGCTTGATGTAGCTATTGACGCGTCAATGGACGGCGACTCGGTGAATATAGAGCTGTCGGGAGAGAATATGGGTATCATAATAGGCAAGAGAGGCGATACTCTTGACAGCCTTCAATACCTGACCTCGCTCGTTGTCAATCAGCGGTCGGAGGATTATATTAAGGTTTCCATCGATACCGAAAATTACAGGGAAAAGCGTACGGAGGCTTTGCTTGCTCTGTCAAACCGTCTTGCGGAGAAGGTTGCGAGAACCGAAAAAAAGTTTACGTTAGAGCCTATGAACCCCTATGAAAGACGGGTTATTCACTCCAACCTCCAGGATAATGAAAGCGTAACGACTTATTCGATAGGACAGGAGCCGTACCGTAAGGTTGTGATTGCTCCGAAAAACAAGTCCTATAATAAGAAGGGCAAGAGCGGATACAATAAAAAAAGAGCGCCCAAGCCGGAGCCGGAAAACGTTGCGGAGAAGACAGGAAGCTACACAACGACATATAAGGCGGACTTTAAACCTCAGCAGCATAAGGCGGAGTACAAAAATTTTGAAGATTATCTCGCGGGTCACAGCGACGAGTTTGGCGCGTCCTCGGAGGAATAATGTAAAAATGACAGGGACAGGGACTGACGCGGTTTTAACCGCGCAGTCCCTGTTTTGCGGTATCTCGGCTCGGAAATAAACACGCGCCTTTATAAGCCGTCCGTATAATATATTTCAAATTTGTAAACATTTTTTTCGGCGGTTGACGCGGCGAATTTTGAATGATATAATAAGATAAATAATACTTTGTACAAGCTTGGATTTTATTGGAGGATAAACAGTGAAAATTAAGTTTAATGTTAAAAGATATTTTCAAGTGCTTGGCGTATCGCTTGCCGTGGTAATCGCGGCGGCGGCTATATGTATGGGTATGGACTTTACAGGAGGCACGCAGACAGAGGTGGTCGACAATACCTCGACCGTTAAGTCCGAGGACGGAAAAATAAACGTGTTGCTTATGGCTGTCGATATAGACGGGCTGAGGACGGACGCTATGATGCTTGCCAGCTTTGACACGGAAACCAAAAATGTCAATATATTGTCAATTCCGCGTGATACGAGAATGTATATAGGAAACCGTTATCAGAAAATAAACGCGGCGCACGCGTATATGACGGATGGCAAGATAGGGGGTCCGACGGCGGCGTGCGAGGCGGTAACGCGTATAACCGGTATACCGATTAACTACTACGTCGATTTTACCTTTGACGCTGTGGCGCATGTTGTCAATGAGCTTGGTCCCGTGGAATTCACGATTCCTGACCTTTACGGCGACGGAGTAGGTATGGTATACGACGACCCTGTGCAGGGTCTGCACATAAATTTACCGCCGGGAACCTACGAGCTTGACGGCTCGCAGGCGGTTCAGCTCATGCGCTACCGCCACGGGAACTACGGGCCGAACGGCGAGCCGTTTAAGAGCTATCCCAACGGCGACCAGGACAGAGTTGAAATGCAGCAGCAGTTCATAAAGGCTCTGATAGACCAAAAGCTTAACGCGTCAATGATACTTAAGATACCTTCAATATTCAAAACAATAAGTTCTGAGATAAAGACGAATTTTACGGTTTCGGATATAATAAAATATTCCAAATACCTGTCCGGCTTTTCGACGGATAACATAAGCGCTTACGAGCTGCCCGGCGCGTTTGACACCGCTATTCTTGACGGGCAGCGCGCCGACGTGTGGGAGGTCGATCTTGACGCGACGCGCGAGCTTGTGCGGACGGTATTCGGCTATCCCGCCGACAATATAACCATTGAAAATCCGGACGGCGCCGACAGCGCGTCAGCCTCGTCGTCAACCTCAAATTCCTCATCGTCAGGCGGCTCGTCAGGTTCGTCAAATTCATCGAAATCATCCGGTTTGCCGGAGGATACATCGTCCTATGATTACAGCTCCGGCTCAGCGTCGGACAGCTCTTCGGACAGCTCATCCGACTCGTACAGCTCATCGGATACGACGTATGGCTATGACAGCGATACAGATTATGATAATGAGTACTCGGATACGGACTATATTGATACCGACGTCTATGACGGTGACGACGATGACATGTAAAATTAAAAAAACGGGTAAATTTAACAAAAAGGCTTGAAATTCCTGCATTGGTATGTTATAATAAATGGCAGAGCGAATATACTATATTCAGAAAGAGTGGGTTTACCCACTCTTTCATTATTATTGCTGTCAGCGCGCGAGTACGCGCGGCGGCGGAGAGCGGGAGGCATAAATGGCGAATACAACGGAAATCAGCGCGATGAGGCTGGGAGAAAAAGCGGCGGAGAGTCAGGGAGTATATGTAGTAGACGTGACATACGGAAAGACGGACGACGGATATTCATTGTGTTATTATATTGACCGCGAGGGCGGAGTCGGCATAGACGAATGTGAAATGTTTTCGCGCGCCGTGGAAGAGCTTTTGGATGCGGAGGATTTTATTGAAACAAACTACACGCTTGAGGTTTCATCTCCCGGAGCGGACAGAGAATTGAAAAAGGACAGGGAGTTTTCTTATTATACCGGCAGGGAGGTGGACGTAAAGCTGTATAAGGCGATTGGCGGAAGGAAGGAGTTTACCGGCGTTCTGACGGATTATAGGGACAAGACAGCGTATATAGACGTAAGCGGAGAGACTTTGACCGTACCGGTTAAGCAGGCGGTTTATATAAGATTATCATTTAAGCTTTAGAGAGGAAGAATTATAAAAATGGAAAAGGGTTTGATTGAGGTTTTAAAGGAAATATGCGAGGAAAAGGGCGTCGGCGCCGATGTGCTTATAGACGCGCTGGAGGCGGCGCTGGAGGCGGCGTACAAAAAGAATTTTAATTCCGCGCAGAATGTGGAAGTGGAAATCAACAGGGAAAACGGCAGCGTACGCGTGTTTGCCAAAAAGGAGGTTGTCGAGCTGCCGGAGAACGAGCAGGAGCAAATTTCACTTGAGGACGCGCGTAAAATAAGCGGCGTTTATAATATAGGCGATATTGTCAATATTGAAATCACACCTAAGGATTTCGGCAGAATAAGCGCCATGACGGCAAAGCAGGTTGTGACGCAGCGCTTGCGCGAGGCGGAGCGGGGAATGATATACAATGAATACACCGAAAAAACAAACGACATTGTATCGGGTAAAATAGAGCGGATAGAGCGCGGGACCGTATTTCTGGACATAGGTAAGATTGAGGCGGTACTGCCGGAGAAGGAGCAGTCGCCGACTGACACATATAAGGTCGGAGATATGCTGCGCTGCTATGTCAGCGAGGTAAGAAATACTCCGAGGGGAACTCAAATTCTTGTTTCGAGAACACATCCCGGTCTTGTAAGAAAGCTGTTCGAGTCAGAGGTGCCGGAAATAGAGGAGGGTACCGTTGAGATTAAGAGTATAGCCCGCGAGGGCGGGTCAAGGACAAAGATTGCCGTTTACTCAATCGACCCCGGCGTGGACGCTCAAGGCTCGTGTATAGGACCCAGAGGTATGCGCGTGCAGAACATAGGCGATGAGCTGCATAACGAAAAAATTGATATTGTAAAATGGAGCGAGGACCCCGCGGAATTTATTGAAGCGAGTCTTAGTCCCGCAAAGGCGCTTTCAATAAAGCTTGACGAGGACGAAAAGACGGCGCATGTAACCGTACCGTCTACACAGCTCTCGCTCGCGATAGGAAAATCCGGACAGAATGTAAGGCTTGCGGCAAAACTCACAGGATGGAAAATAGATATTTCAGCAAAATAAAAAAGGCGGGGGTAAAAATGAAACATGTACCGCAGAGAATGTGTGTGGCATGCAGACAAATGCGCCCGCAATACGAGCTTATAAGAGTCGTCCGCGACAGCGAAACAAACGAGGTCAGACTGGACGCGGGGAAAAAGCTGTTCGGGCGCGGCGCGTATATATGTAAGAATACGGACTGTATAAAGCTCGCGGAAAAGAAACGCGGAATTGAGCGTCATTTTAAATGCGCGGTTCCCAATGACCTGTATAGGGCAGCCGAGGAATTGATTTAGTAAAATGACAGCAATTTTAATATAGATAATATTTTAAATACCCATGGGGAGTAAGAAAGGGTGATGTGAGTATGGCAGAAACGATAAAATTAAGCGAGATTTCCAAGAATTTAAAAATCACAAATAAAGATATAATAGCAAAGCTGTCGGAGTTTGGCGTAGAGGTAAAAAGCTCCGCCAGCATTGTTGACGGCAACGTCATAGGACTGATTTTCGACATATACACACAGGCGAACGCGGTGAGCGAGGAGGAGCTGTCGGAAATTCGCGCCGAGGCTCTCGCGAAAGCGGAAAAAGAGGCGGCAAAGGCGAAAGCCGAGGCGGAGAAGGCGGCTGCCGAGGCGGAGAAAAAGAAAGAAGAAAAGGAGAAAAAGACCGACGAGGAAAAGCGGGAACAAAAGCCCGAGCGGCGCACAGAACAAAAGAAAGCGAAGAAACCGTCGGATAAAACCGAGGCGGAGAAAAAGGAAACCGAGAAGCAGAAACGCGAGAAACACAGGAAGGTTGCGAAAAAGCAGACGGGACAAAAGGTGGACCTCAGTCAGATTGACCACTCTAACACCGAGGAGGAGTACGTTGTAAAGACGCGGGAGAGAAAGCGTTATGTCGATACGCGTCAGAGTATTGTGGAGCTTGACAAAATCGAGTCGCGCGAGCGTATCGAGGACATGGTTCCCGACAGCATAAGAATGGACAAAAAAGGCGGCAAAAACAAAAACAGACGTCAGGGTAAGGAGTCCCGCCGCGACAAGGAAAAGGATAAGAGGCCCAAGCATGAAATCAAGGCTAAGGTTATTACCGAGATTGAAATTCCGGAAACGATAATGGTCGGCGAATTTGCGTCAAAAATGGGCAAGACCTCGGCGGAGGTTGTGAAAAAGCTGATGATGCTCGGCGTTATGGCGACGCAAAATCAGTCTATAGACTTTGACACCGCGCAGCTTGTCGGTATGGAATTCGGTATTGACGTAAAGCAGGAAATTGTTCTCACCAAGGAGGACATACTCATGATTGAAACAGAGCGTGAGGATAAGGCGGAGGAGCTTGTTCCGCGTCCGCCGGTAGTTGTTGTCATGGGACATGTGGACCATGGCAAGACCTCGCTTTTGGACGCGATACGCGATACGAGCGTGACGGATACCGAGGCGGGCGGAATTACTCAGCATATCGGCGCGTACAGCGTGAAGCTTAAGGACAGAATAATTACCTTCCTTGACACACCCGGTCATGAGGCGTTTACGACAATGCGCGCGAGGGGCGCGCAGGTGACGGACGTGGCGATACTTGTCGTTGCCGCTGACGATGGTATAATGCCGCAGACAATCGAGGCTATAAATCACGCGAAAGCGGCGGGCGTGTCAATAGTCGTGGCAATAAATAAAATAGATAAAGAGGGAGCAAACCCCGACAGAGTACGTCAGGCGCTGGTCGAGTATGACCTTGTTCCGGAGGAATGGGGCGGGGATACGGTATGCGTTGAGATTTCAGCCAAAAAGCGTATCAATATAGACGGACTTCTGGAAATGGTTCTTCTTGTCGCGGATATGCAGGAGCTTAAGGCAAATCCGAACCGCGACGCTCAGGGTACTGTAATCGAGGCGCAGATAGACAAGGGCAGAGGCCCCGTAGCGACTGTTCTGGTACAGAACGGCACGCTGAAGGTCGGCGATTTCATAATAGCCGGCACGACGGTAGGACGCGTAAGAGCCATGGTAAACGACAAGGGCAGACGCGTAAAGACAGCCGCGCCGTCGACTCCGGTTGAAGTACTGGGTCTGTCGGAGGTACCGTCGGGCGGCGATACGTTTATGGTCGTAGAGAATGAAAAGCTCGCGCGCGACGTTGCAGAGCAGCGCAGACAGCAGCAGCAGGAAACGAAGTTTAATCAGGTTGTAAAGGTATCGCTTGACAATCTGTTCAGTCAGATTGACGAGGGTAATATGAAGGAGCTTGACGTTATTGTCAAGGCGGACGTGCAGGGCAGCGTCGAGGCGGTCAGACAGTCGCTTGAAAAGCTGTCGAACGACGAGGTAAGGGTAAAGGTTATCCACGGAGGCGTAGGAGCCGTAAACGAGTCCGACGTAATGCTCGCTAACGCGTCAAACGCGATTATCGTCGGTTTTAACGTACGTCCCGACGCGGGCGCGCTCGCGTCAGCCGAACAGCATGAGGTGGATATAAGATTGTACAGGGTCATCTACCAGGCTATTGAAGAAATTGAGGCGGCAATGAAGGGTATGCTCGACCCGGAGTACAGGGAGGTTGTACTCGGCTACGCCGAGGTGCGTCAGACCTTCAAGGTGTCGGGCGTAGGTACAATCGCGGGCTGTTACGTTACGCAGGGTAAAATACAGCGTAACGCGGATATACGTATAGTTCGCGACGGTATAATTATTCACGAAGGTAAGATTGACTCCTTAAAGCGTTTTAAGGACGATGCAAAAGAGGTGTCGGAGAACTTTGAGTGCGGTCTTGGCGTGGAGAATTTCAACGACGTCAAGGAGGGCGATAATATAGAGTGCTTTGTAATGGAAGAGATAGAAAGATAAATTATAGTTTTTGTGCGTAAATGGGATTTGCGGGAGGATAATATCCTCCCCTACAACCGCCGGGATTAAATATTCCGTAGGGGCGGCTATCAGCCGCCCGCAAGTGAGTCCCCGGAAAATTGCCGCAATATTGCGGACGACCAACGGTCACCCCTACGGAATTGTTTGCGGCGGGTGCGCGGTAGGCTGTCACGCTTAAAACCTTATGTTTTGCAGGAGCGGTCATTGGTCGCCCGAAGACGGCTTATATTGCAATTTTTGTTATGTATACAGTCTGTTTTATATACTGTTAAAAAAAAGGAGCGGTTACAGAACGGGTAGAAGCAAACGTTATTCAAACTTGTACAGCGCCTTTATCGCAGGGTACAGCGGTTCGTTACCGTTTACGCTCTGTAACAGCTCCAAATTTTTACTTGTCCGAAAGCTTACGCGCATTATCTCGCGTAGTCAACAGCTCTCGTTTCGCGAATTAGACTGACTTTAATCTGTCCGGGATACTCAAGCTCGCTTTCGATGCGCTTGACTATATCTCTCGCGACCAAAATCATGCTGTCGTCCGATACGGATTCGGGTTCAACCATAATTCTGATTTCACGTCCGGCTTGTATTGCGTAGGATTTTTCAACGCCGTCAAAGCTGTCGGCGATTTCCTCAAGCATCTGCAAGCGCTTGATGTAGGTTTCAAGATTTTCGCGTCTGGCTCCGGGACGCGCCGCGGATATTGCGTCGGCTGCCTGTATAAGCGACGCGACAATTGTCTGCGCCTCAACGTCGCCGTGATGCGCCATAATGGCGTGTACAACATCCTTGTTTTCACGGTACTTCTTCGCGATGTCCGCGCCGATGGTAACGTGCGAGCCTTCGACTTCATGGTCAACCGCCTTGCCGATGTCATGCAAAAGTCCCGCTCTTTTGGCGAGAGATACATCGACGCCCAGTTCACCTGCCATAACGCCGGCAAGGTGCGAAACCTCAACACTATGCTTTAAGACGTTCTGACCGTAGCTTGTTCTGAATTTTAGCTTACCAAGCAACTTAATAAGCTCGGGGTGAAGACCGTGTACGCCTGTTTCAAACGTAGCGCTTTCGCCCTCCTGCTTGATAATAGCCTCAACCTCCTTGCGCGATTTCTCGACCGTTTCCTCAATACGCGCCGGATGAATACGTCCGTCGATAATGAGTTTCTCCAACGCAAGACGCGCTATTTCACGTCTTATCGGGTCGAAACTGGATACAATAACCGCCTCCGGCGTGTCGTCTATGATAAGATCGACGCCTGTAAGCGTTTCAAGAGTCCTTATGTTTCTTCCCTCGCGTCCGATAATACGACCCTTCATTTCATCGCTCGGAAGGTTTACAACCGAAACGGTTGTTTCGGCAACGTGATCCGCGGCAACCTTCTGAATTGACATCGCAACGATGTTTTTGGCGTTTCTTTCCGCGTTCTCCTTTGCCTCTTGCTCAATTTCTTTAACCATAATGGCAGCTTCATGTCTTGTCTGATTTTCGACGTCCTTCAGCAGGATTGACTTTGCCTCTTCCGCCGTCAGACCGGAAATCTTTTCAATAAGCGCCATTTGCTCTGCTTTGATTTTTGCAATTTCTTCTTCTTTGGATTCAAGAGCCTTTAATCTCTGGTTCAAAGCCAAATCTTTTTTCTCTAAATTATCCGTCTTCTTGTCTAAGTTTCCTTCTTTCTGGTTAATTCTGCGCTCCTGACGAGTAAGCTCGTTTCTGCGCTCCTTAATCTCAGCCTCAAGGTCCGCGCGCAGCTTTTGATTTTCCTCCTTTGCTTCAAGGAGCAGCTCGCGCTTTTTAGCCTTCGCCGCTTTTTCGGCGTCGGCGACTATAAGCTTCGCCTTTTCCTCGGCGCTGCCGAACTCCGCCTCGGCAATTTTCTTTCTGTGCGCTATGCCCCTGTTAAAACCAACAAAGGCGCATACCGCGCATAATACAACCGCGGCCGCAATAACTGCAACCATAATTATATCCATCGGTAACACCCCCATAAAAATTTCTCCAAGACCGGCAATGGGGGGACGCTCTTAAAATGACTGCTTCCTATAATACCCCGTCGGCCAAACGCCGGCGGAGGCCGCGCGGGGTATGCAGGTAAGTCCGCGCGCAGCGTGTAATCACACGGAGCAGCCTTTTAAGACGGCTCCATTTTAAGTATTGGGATTACATATAAAAACCTAATTTACAGAAAACATATTTTAAAGAATATTAAGCATTATATATTGTATACTATTTTTATAAATCTGTCAAGAACTTATATTTAATGTTACAGTAAGTATATAATTTTGAAATAATAATTTAATCTAAAATTCGACACATACAAACAGTTTTATTGAAAAAACCGTACTTTTCGTTATTTTGCATAAAAAATATTTGAAAATTTATTCACATATGGTCTTTACTGCCAAAAAAAATTGTGATATAATTAGCTAAAGTATAAATGGCATCATCGGGAAAACTAATAATACATAATACGGCGGTGTCTTTTGGATAAGGAGGAAATTGAATGACAGAAGAGCGGACATGGGCGGACATAAGCCGCTTTCAGACATATCTGTTCAATTCGGGCGATAATTTCAAGTCATATGAAATGCTTGGCGCGCATAAGGTCAAGACGGGAAACAAGGGGGGCTGGAGATTTGCGGTTTGGGCGCCTAACGCCGTAAGCGTGAGAATCGTTGGAGATTTTAACGGCTGGAACGGCTATGATAAAATGCTTGAAAGAATTGAAACGAGCGGAGTCTGGTACGGCTTTTTTACGGATATACAAGAGGGTATGCTCTATAAATACGCGATTGAGGCTAAGGACGGTCAGACCTATTACAAAGCGGATCCGTACGCGTTCAAAAGCGAACTCAGACCGGGAACAGCGTCGGTTGTAAAGGATCTGTCGGGCTACAAATGGGGCGATAAGGCGTGGCTTACATCGCGCAAAAAGACCGGTACTATGCAGCGTCCGGTAAATATATATGAAATGCACATCGGTTCATGGAAAATACACGATGACGGCAGCTTTTACAGCTACCGGGAGCTTGCGGACGAGCTTGTGCCGTATATTAAGGGGATGGGGTACACGCATATTGAGATTATGCCTGTTACCGAGTATCCGTACGACGGCTCGTGGGGTTATCAGGTTACAGGATTTTTCTCCGCGACCACTCGCTACGGTGAAAGCGAGGATTTGAAATATTTTGTGGATAAATTCCACAAAAACGGCATAGGAGTTATAATGGACTGGGTTCCCGCGCATTTCCCCCGCGACGCGCACGGACTGCGTATGTTTGACGGAACCCCTACCTACGAGTACGCGGACCCGCGTATGGGCGAGCATAAGGACTGGGGTACAATGGTCTTTGATTACTCAAAGAGCGAGATTATATCCTTTCTGACGTCGTCCGCGTATTTTTGGGCGGAGGAATATCATATAGACGGTATACGCGTCGACGCGGTATCGTCCATGCTGTACCGCGATTACTCCCGCAATGACGGAGAGTGGATTGCCAACGAGTATGGAGGTAACGGCAACCTGGAGGCGGTGGCTTTTCTGAAAAAGCTTAACCGTATTATGGGTACGGAATTCCCGAACTTCATGATGATAGCCGAGGAATCAACCGCTTGGCCGCTTGTAACCGCTCCGCCGGAAAACGGCGGTCTTGGATTTAATTACAAGTGGAATATGGGCTGGATGAACGATACGTTGAGGTATATGTCGATGGATCCGTATTTCCGCAAGGATAATCACGAGCTTCTGACCTTCGTCATGATGTACGCGTTTTCTGAGAACTTCATACTGCCGCTTTCGCACGACGAGGTTGTACACGGCAAACACTCGCTTATTGACAAGATGTACGGCGACTATGACCGGAAGTTTGACGCGTACAAAACGCTTTTGGGCTATTATATGACCATGCCCGGCAAAAAACTGATGTTCATGGGCGGAGAGTTCGGACAGTTCCTTGAATGGCGCTATGACGACCAGCTGGAATGGAATTTACTGGATATAGAAAAGCATAAAAAGCTGCATGAATACGTTAAGGATCTGAATAAATTTTACCTTGACAACAAGGCTCTCTGGGAGCTTGAAGGCAGCTGGGACGGTTTCAGATGGGTTAACGAGGCTGACAGCGAGTGCTCCGTGCTTTCCTATATAAGACGCGGAAAGAAGTCCGCCGACAATGTCATTGTCGTGGCTAATTTCACTCCCGTCGACAGACCGATTTATAAAATCGGCGTTCCCATCGCCGGAAGCTACGAGGTAGTATTCCATTCGGACGCGACAAGATACGGCGGTCACAAACGCATAACAAAAAAAACCTACAAGACCAAAAAAATGCAGTATTCCGATATGATGTACACGATTGAGGTGTCCGTAACCGGAAACAGCGTGATGTTCTTAAAGAAAAAGCCCGCGGCAAAGAAAAAGCCCGCGGCGAAAAAAGCTGCCGCATCGAAAGCGGCAAAAAAGTAAACCTTTATGATTTTCACATTAAAAATATAGGGAGATGATTTTATGGTATCAAAGGATTGCGTTGCAATGATACTTGCAGGCGGTCAGGGCTCAAGACTCGGCGCGCTGACGAAAAATGTCGCAAAGCCGGCTGTCCCGTTCGGCGGAAAGTACAGAATTATTGATTTTCCGCTTTCAAACTGTGTTCACTCCGGCATTGACACTGTCGGCGTGCTGACGCAATATCAGCCGTTGGAGCTGAATAAATATATCGGAAACGGTAATCCGTGGGATTTGGACAGAAGTCACGGCGGCGTGTATGTTCTGCCGCCGTATCAGAGCGCAAAGACAGGCGAGTGGTACAAGGGTACGGCGAACGCTATTTATCAGAATTTGAGCTTTTTGGAGAGCTTTAAGCCCGAGCATGTGCTTATTCTGTCGGGCGACCACATCTATAAGATGCACTACGGAGAGATGCTGAAGGCGCATAAGGAGTCGGACGCCGCGGCGACAATCGCGGTTATGCCTGTTCCGTGGGAAGAGGCAAGCCGTTTCGGAATTATGAACGTGGACGAGCAAGGAACGATTACCGAATTTGAGGAAAAGCCTGCCGAGCCAAAGAGCAACCTCGCGTCAATGGGTATATACATATTCAAGTACGAGGCGCTCAAGCAATATCTTGAGGATGATGAAAGAGATCCCGGCTCATCAAACGACTTCGGAAAGAATATAATCCCGACCATGCTTGAAAACGGCGAGAAAATGGTATCCTTCAGATTTGAGGGCTATTGGAAAGACGTCGGAACAATTCAAAGCCTTTGGGAGGCTAACATGGACCTTCTGGATGAGGAGCCTAAATTTGACCTGAGTGAAAGGAGCTGGCGCATATACTCACGGAATTTGGCGCTTGCTCCGCATTACGTGGGTGAAAACGCTAAAATAACCAACTCAACCGTAACAGAGGGCTGCTATATCGACGGCGAGATTGAACATTCGGTTGTGTTCGGCGGCGTGGAGCTTGGAGAGGGCAGCGTTGTAAGGGACTCTGTAATCATGCCCGGCGCTAAAATCGGCAAGGGCGCCGTTGTTGAGAACGCGGTTGTGGGAGCGGACGCGGTAATCGGCGACAGAGCCAAAATCGGCGTAAACGCGGCGGATGATAATAAATACGCGTCAAAGCTGTGTACGCATGACCTTGTACTCATCGAGGGAGGCGCGCAGGTCGACATCGACGAAGAAATCTACAAGGGCAGTATGGTAGAGGCGTAAGAAAGGAGAATTAAGCCAATGAGAAGAGATACTATGGGCATTATTTTGGCAAACAACGACAGAATACCTCCCGTTACGGACATCAGGGCAAACAGCGCTCTTCCGATTGCGGGACGCTACAGAATAATAGATTTTGTGTTGTCGTGCATGTCAAATGCGGGCATCACAAATATCGGCGTTGCAACGGAAACAAATTACTCGTCGCTTATGGATCACATCAAGTCCGGTAAGCCGTGGGATTTGGACAGAAAGAACTGGGGACTTAACGTGCTGCCTCCCAACCTTGAGAGAATGACTTACGGTACAATCAAGGGTAATATTGACATGCTCGCCGGTATAAGCGACTTTGTTCAGAGAAGTGAGCAGACGTATGTTATACTGTCTTTGGGCAATAGTATTTACAACGTTAATTTTAAGGACGTGGTTGAAAAGCATATCGAGTCGCAGGCTGATATAACTATTCTGTATAAGGATATGAAGGGCGTTGAGGAAAAGGAGCTGTCAAGATTTACAATGCTGGAGCTTGACGGCGAAAAGCGCGTTACCGATATTGAGGTACAGCCGTATTACCCTAAAAGCTCGACGGCGAGCATGGATGTGTATGTAATGGAAAAGGCTCTTTTGGAGAGTATAGTTGACGAGTGCAGCGCGCGCGGCGACCGTGATTTTGTAAAGGACGCGCTTGTTAAAAAGATGAACGGACTCCGTATTTACGGCTATGAGTATATGGGCTATACCGATAAGATTGACTCGCTTAAGGCGTATTACAGGAATAACATGAACTTCCTTGACAGGGATATAAGGAAGGAGCTGTTCAATCCCGAAAACCCGATATACACAAAGACAAAGGATCAGTCGCCGACAAAGTACGGTACGGACGCGGCAGTCAAAAACAGCTTTATATCGGACGGCTGCGAGATTGAGGGAACGGTTATAAATTGTGTGCTTTCGCGCGGAGTCAAGGTAAAGAAGGGCGCGACGATAAGGAACTCTATCATTATGCAGGACTCTGTCATTGAGGAGGAGGTCGATTTGAGTCATGTTGTATTTGATAAGGAGGTTCATATCACAAAGGGCAGAAAGCTTATCGGACAAGAGAGCTACCCGCTTGCAATTTCAAAGGGCACAAAGATTTAATAATAAAAAATACATAACAGGACTGCCTGTTTTTTCGGGCAGCCCTGTTAAGTTTTTACGTATTTTTCCGTTATGGATTGACAAAACGGTGTAATTAGTATAAAATTTCAAGAAGGAGGAATAATTTATGAAGGTTTTATTTGCAGCTTCCGAGGCGGCCCCTTTCGTGAAAACGGGAGGTTTGGGCGACGTTGCGGGTTCACTGCCGGCAGCGCTGTGCGAGAAGGGCGTAGACGCCCGTGTAATCCTGCCGCTTTACCGGTGTATATCGCAGGAATATAAGGACAAAATGAAATATATTGACCATATTTATATCAATATGGCGTGGAGAAGACAGTATGTCGGGGTGTTCGAGCTGGAGCATAACGGCTGCACGTTCTATTTTGTGGATAATGAGTATTACTTCAACGGCGACAAGCCCTACGACTATATTCATCTTGACTGCGAGAAATTTATATTCTTCTCAAAAGCGGCTCTGTCGCTTCTGCCGACGCTGGACTTCCGCCCGGACGTTATAAACTGTAACGACTGGCAGACGGGACCTATTCCCGTATTCCTTGACACCTTCCTTGACAATCCTTTTTACCGCGGAATTAAAACGGTTATGACCATTCATAACCTCAAATTCCAAGGCCGCTGGGATTTCAAAAAGATAAAGGACGCTATGGGTATAAGCGATTACTACTTTACCTCCGATAAGCTGGAATACTACCGCGACGCTAACCTTTTAAAGGGCGGAATGGTGTACGCCAACAAGATTTCAACCGTCAGCGGCGCGTATGCCAATGAAATAACGACGGAGGAGTACGGCGAGGGACTGCATAATCTTCTCCGTTCAAGACAGCACGACCTTGTGGGTATTGTAAACGGTATTTCCTATACCGACTGGAATCCGCAAACGGATAAAATGATTTATCAGAATTACAGCGCAAAAACGGTTCATAAAAAGAAAACGGAGAATAAGCTTAGGCTTCAGGCGGAGCTTGGACTCCCCGTTGATGAAAATAAAATGATGATAGGCGTGGTTTCGCGCCTGACCGACCAAAAGGGCTTTGACCTTGTGGCGTATAAGCTTGAACAGCTTTGCGCCGGAGGCTGCCAGATGGCGGTACTCGGCGCCGGCGACGAGAAGTATGAGAACCTGTTCAGGCATTATGCGTGGAAATACCCCGACAGAATGTCGGCTCAGATTTATTTCTCAAACGAGATGTCGCATAAGATTTACGCCGCGTCGGACGCGTTCCTTATGCCGTCGCGTTTTGAGCCGTGCGGTCTGTCGCAGCTTATAAGCCTGCGCTACGGTACGGTTCCCATTGTGCGTGAAACGGGCGGACTGAAGGACACCGTAGCGCCGTACAATGAGTATACCGGCGAGGGAACAGGCTTCTCCTTCGCGAATTATAACGCGGATGAAATGATGAATATTATATGGTACGCAATGAATGTCTACTATGACCGCAGGGACGAGTGGAACAATATCATTGATAACGGTATGGCTGCGGATTATTCATGGAACGTGTCCGCGGATAAGTATATAAGCATGTACCGGGAGCTTACGGGTATATATGAGGAGCTGAAACCAAAGACAGAGCCTGTAAAAAAAAATAGCCGTCAGCCGGTAAGGACAGCCAAAAAAGACAGCTTTGAGAAAAGCCTCAGAGCGGACGCTCAGGCGGCGGCGAACGCGGCGGCGGACGGCGCAAAGGAGCCTGTGATAATAAAGGTGGAAAATCCGTTTTCGGACGAGAAAAAGCCGGTGACAAAGAAAACCGCGGCTAAAAAAACGCCGGCAAAGAAAACGACAAACAAGACAGCAGCCGCTAAGACAACTGATGAAGGGGTAAAGGCGAAGACCGCGTCAAGGAACGCGGCGGACAAATAACTCTTCGCGCAAGTAAAAACAGAGGGGATGTAAAGAAATATGGCACAAGCTAAAACAACTAAGCTGACAGCTTCGGAGGAAGCATTAAAAAAGGAAATAGTAGGCAAGGTAAGCAGACACTTCGGTAAGGTTATGGATGAGGCGACTCCTCATATGGTATACACCGCGTGCGCGCTTACCGTACGTGATCAGATTATGGAAAGATGGGCAAAGTCGCATCAGACCGTAAGAAAAATGGGCTCAAAAAAGCTTTATTATCTTTCGTTTGAGTTCCTTATGGGCAGACTTCTTTGCACCAATATTCTGAACCTCATGCAGACGGATGAGTATCGGCATGTACTTGCCGATTTAGGCTACACACTTCCGGAGATAGCGGAACTTGAAAATGACGCGGGTCTAGGAAACGGCGGACTTGGACGTCTTGCGGCATGCTTTATAGATTCGCTGACGACTCTGGATTTGCCCGCGTACGGCTGTACAATCCGTTATGAGTACGGACTGTTCAGACAAAAAATTGTAGACGGTTTCCAGACCGAGCTGCCGGATTCATGGCTTGACCATGGCAACGCGTGGGAAATTGCAAGACCGGAGGAAACTGTCGAGGTTAAGTTCGGCGGCAAGGTAAGCACGGGCTGGGAGGACGGTAAATTTGTCTGCCATTACAATAACTCGCATACTATTCTTGCAATGCCCTATGACGTACCTCTTTGCGGTTACAATTCAAAAATAGTAAACAAATTGAGATTGTGGAGCTCAAAATCACCGGAACGTCTTGACATGAAGGCGTTCAACAGCGGTGATTATGTCCGCGCCACAGAGGAAAAGGAGCTTGCCGAGGTTATCTCAAAGGTGCTTTATCCCGAGGATAACCATACAGAGGGCAAGGAGCTGCGTCTTAAGCAGCAGTACTTCCTTGTGTCCGCGACACTGCAGTGGATTTTGAGAGAATTTGAGGACAGAAACGGTCAGAATTGGTCGCTTTTGCCCGAGAAGGTGGTTATTCATATCAACGACACTCACCCCACAATGGCAATTCCTGAAATGATGCGTCTTCTGATGGATGAAAAAGATCTTGGCTGGGACGAGGCGTGGGAGATAGTCACGCATGTGTTCGCGTACACAAACCACACTGTTATGAGCGAGGCGCTTGAGAAGTGGCCCCTGGATATGTTTAAAAAGATTTTGCCGCGTGTGTACATGATTGTGGAGGAAATGAACAGACGTCTTATGGAAAGTCTTGAAGCGGTTTATCCGGGCGACCGCGGCAAGCAGAAATACATGGCGATTATTTCAGATAATCAGGTGTTTATGGCTAATATGTGTCTTGCTAGCTGTTTCGCGGTAAACGGCGTGTCAAAGCTGCATACCGAGATATTAAAGACGGATATTTTCGCGGATTACTACAATCTTGACAAGAGCCGTTTCCACGCTATAACGAACGGTATTACATTCAGACGCTGGATTGCAAATTGTAACCCCGACCTTACCGAGCTTATCTCGTCCAAGATAGGCGCGAAGTGGATAAAGGACGCGTCGGAGCTGTCGAAGCTGAAGAAGTACGCGAAGGACGCGCAGTTCAAGAAGGCGTTTGCGGAAATTAAGCATAATAACAAGGTAAAGCTTGCCGAATACATCAAGGAACATAACGGTATTGAGGTTAGCCCCGACTCAATCTACGACGTACAGTGTAAGAGAATGCATGAGTATAAGCGTCAGATGATGAACGTACTCCATATAATCGCGGAGTACAATAGGCTGCTCGACGATCCGAACTACGCTAAGAATTATTATCCCAAGACCTATATTTTCGGCGCGAAAGCGGCTCCGGGCTACACAAGAGCAAAGCTTATAATCAAGCTTATAAACTCAATAGGTGAAAAGATAAACAATGACCCGAGAATTGACAATAAGATTAAGGTTGTGTTCATTGAGAACTACGGCGTGTCAATAGCGGAAAAGATTATAATTGCCGCGGATGTTTCCGAGCAGATTTCAACAGCCGGCAAGGAGGCGTCGGGTACGGGCAATATGAAGTTCATGCTGAACGGAGCCGTTACCATAGGCACGCTCGACGGCGCGAATATTGAAATGCTGGAGCAGGTCGGCGAGGATAATATTTATATATTCGGTCTTAAAGCCGACGAAGTTGCGGCAAGAGTCAGATTTGCGGGTACGGACGAGGTTAAGGATATTTATTCCTCCAACACTATGCTCCGCCGCTCGCTTGAACAGCTTATTGACGGCAGCATAATTCCGGGCAACAATCAGATGTTCAGGGATTTGTATCAGACGCTGCTGTTTGGCGACTACGGTTTCCCCGATACCTATATGGTGCTGAGAGATTTTGAGGGATATACTAAGACCCAGGACAAAATTTCGGTTGACTATCAGGACAGAGATAAGTGGATTGAGAAGGCAATCCTTAATACCGCAAGCTCGGGATTTTTCTCCAGCGACAGGACAATTGAGGATTACAATAACCAGATATGGCGCCTGAAGCCGATTAAATAATTCAGCGAAACCGAAAATAAGGGACTGTGGTATGGCAGTTCCTTATTTTTAACTAATTATGATATATATAACAGGGGGAATATATGAATATAGAGCATAATTCCAGAGAGAAATTTTACAGAAACCCGTTCGGCGCGGTAGTATGCGGTACTGAAATTCAATTCCGCCTTGCGGTGTCGGGAGCCGGCATACCTTTGGCGGTGCGTATTGTGTATAAGGAGGACAAGGGCGAGGAGGTAAGGCGCGATATGCCGTATGCCTTTGAGGTAGGCAGCTACTGTATATATGCTGTCAGCATCAGAATGCCGGACAAGGCGGGTCTTATATGGTACTACTTTGAGCTTGAAACCGAGGGCGGCATGGTGTACTACGGAAATAACCAAAAAAATCTCGGCGGCAAGGGGGAAATGTGTTTCCACAAACCCAATAATTCGTATCAGATAACCGTTTACAATGATTACTACAAAACTCCCGATTGGTTTAAGGAGGGAATAGCGTACCAGATTTTTGTCGATCGTTTCTGCAACGGTAACGAGGACGGCTCGTTCCTTGGGAACCGTAAGGATATAATAAAACGCGAGTGGAACGACCGGCCGTTTTACAAGGCTGAGCAGTTCGGAGGCGAATACCTCGCGAACGATTTTTACGGCGGAAACCTGAAGGGAGTTATAAAAAAGCTGCCGTATTTTAAGGAATTGGGCATATCGGTGATATACCTCAACCCGATTTTCAAGGCGTACAGCAATCATAAGTACGACACGGGCAGCTATGAGGAAATTGACCCGATGTTCGGAGATGAGGAAACTTTTAAGGAGCTTTGCTTGAAGGCGCGTGAAATGGGTATAAGGATTATACTTGACGGCGTGTTCAACCATACGGGCAGCAACAGCCTCTACTTTAATAAAAACGGCGAATATGACAGCATCGGAGCGTTCCAGTCGCGGGAGTCGGAGTATTATTCGTGGTACCGGTTTATGGACTGGCCGAATGTGTACGAGTCTTGGTGGGGTATGGCGACCCTGCCGCAGGTTGAGGAGAACAGTCCGGAATACAGGGAATACCTGCTGTCCGGTAAGGACGCTATTGTAAAGAAATGGCTGCGTCTCGGCGCGTCCGGATGGAGATTGGATGTTGTCGACGAGTTGCCGGACTTCTTTGTTAAGGAGCTGCGTGAAAACGTTAAAATGACGGATGAGGATGCGGTCATTATCGGAGAGGTCTGGGAGGACGCGTCGAATAAAAGCGCGTACGGCGAAAGGCGCGAGTATTTCCTCGGAGACGAGCTTGACTCTGTAATGAATTATCCTATGCGTACCGCGCTTATTGACGCGGTGTCGGGAAATATAGACGCGGAGGAGCTGGACGCCAGACTTATGAGTCTTAAGGAAAATTATCCCGAGCCCGCGTATTACTCGTTGTTAAATATAGTGTCAAGTCACGACGTGGAGAGAATTATGACAATGATGGGCGGCGCGCCATCGCGTCACACGGTGTCAAAGGACTATCAGGCGGAGTTCAAGCTGGATGGCTACGCGCTGGAAATGGCAAAGGAAAAGGCTACCCTTGTACTCGGATTACAAATGACATTACCCGGCGTGCCGTGCGTATTTTACGGTGATGAAATCGGTTTGCAGGGTTACGGCGACCCGTTCTGCCGGCGCACCTTCCCCTGGGAGGAAATTTACAGCGAGGACTATGACGGCAGAGTACGTGAGCGTTACAGAAACATGATAGCGCTGCGCAATCTTTCAAAGGCGTTTTCAATAGGTGAATTTGAGTGTTTGTATAAGATAGGACGTGTTTACGGCTTTATCCGCAGCTACAAGGATGAAAAATACGTTGTAATTGTAAATATGGATACGTCGGAAAAAACGGTGCGCATCGATGCGGGACGCCGGGGAATAAAAAAACTGCGCTGTATAAGCGCGGACGCCGATGACGTTCACGAGGCGAACGACGGCATATATTACATTGATATGCAACGCTTGTGGCTGAAGGTGTTCAAGGCCGATGACTGACGGAAGGGAGGAATAAGATGTTTAATTTATCTGTTGACGAGGTAAAAAAACTGTCGGAGGAGTATAATATAATACCGCTTACTGTGGAATGCTGCGCGGATATGGACACGCCGATAAGCGTATTCCACCGTATGCGTACGGAAGAAAACTGCTTTCTGCTTGAAAGCATGGGACAAAGCAATGTGACGGCGAGATATTCGTTTATAGGCAGAAATCCGTTTATGATATTTAAAAGCCTCGGTGACGAGATTGCCGTAACCGATTACACTGGCAGGACACAAACATATACCGGTAAGCCGATGGAGGAGCTTGAAAAGCTGATTTCAAAATACAAGGCTCCAAAGCTTGACGATATACCCTCGTTTAACGGCGGCGCGGTGGGGTTTTTCGCATATGACATAATCCGTCAGTATGAGGAGTTGCCGGACAATAATCCCGACGAGCTTGGTATTCCCGACATGCATTTTATGCTGACGGACGAGATAATAGTATTCGATCATGCGCGTCAGAAAATAATACTGATTGTAAATATACACGCCGAGGGCGATATTGAGAGCCGGTACAGACGCGCGCGCGGCAGACTGCTTGATATTCAGCGTGAAATGGCGGATTTGTCGGCGCTTATGCAAAGAGAAAAGCGTGATTACCGCTCCTCCTCAAAAATGACCTCCAATATGACAAAGGAGGAGTTCTGCGCCAACGTGGAAAAGGCAAAGGAGTATATCAGAAACGGCGATATTTTTCAAGTGGTGCTTTCGCAGCGCTTTACGGTTGAAACGAATGTCAGTCCGTTCAATGTGTACCGTGCGCTGCGACTTATAAATCCGTCGCCGTATATGTACTTTTTGGATTTTGGCGAGTATCAGCTTGCCGGAGCGTCGCCGGAGATGCTTGTAAGAGTGGAGAACGGCATTGTACAGACAGGACCGATTGCCGGTTCGCGTCCGCGCGGCAAGAACGTGGAGGAGGATATGGCGCTCGAAAGAGAGCTGCTGGCTGATGAAAAGGAAATAGCGGAGCATACAATGCTGGTGGATTTGGGCAGAAACGATATAGGAAGAGTAAGCGAGTTCGGTTCTGTAAAGGTTACGCGTTTTAAGTATGTCGAGCGTTTTTCGCATATAATGCATATCATATCGGATGTTGAGGGAAAGCTCAGGAGCGATAAGACTTGCTTTGACGCGCTCGGGTCAACATTGCCGGCGGGTACTCTCTCGGGCGCGCCTAAAATCAGAGCAATGGAGATTATAGACGAGCTTGAAAAGACAAAACGCGGCACATACGGCGGAGCCATAGCTTATATCAGCTTTAACGGTAATTTTGACAGCTGTATAACAATCCGTACGGGAGTGTTTAAAGACGGCAACGCATATATACAGGCAGGCGGCGGTATAGTATATGACTCCGTTCCGGAAAAGGAATATCAGGAATCGGTAAATAAGGCGTCGGCGGTTCTGAAAGCCATTGAGGAAGCGGGGGATATAGTATGATTATAATGATTGATAATTATGATTCGTTTACATACAACCTGTATCAGTATATCGGGACGTTAAATCCGAATATTGAGGTGTATCGGAACGATAAAATAACGGCGAAATCGGTTTTGGAAAAAAAGCCGAGTCATATTATTCTGTCGCCGGGTCCGGGCTATCCGGCGGACGCGGGAGTGTGTATTGATATTATAAAAAAGGCGGGAAATGTGCCGGTGATGGGAGTGTGCCTGGGTCATCAGGCGATTGGAGAGGCGTTCGGAGGAAAAATTATCCGCGCGCCGCGTATTATGCACGGCAAATCGGATTTGGTGAAGCTTGACGGCAATTGTCCCGTATTTAAGGGACTCGGTTCCTCTGAGGTGGTCGGAAGGTATCATTCGCTTGTTGTAGAGGAAAAATCGCTGCCGGACTGTCTTTGTATTACAGCAAAAAGCGACGACGGCTGTATTATGGGTATAGCGCATAATACGCGTCCGGTGTACGGTATACAGTTCCACCCCGAGTCCGTCCTGACCTACGGCGGTATGAGAATAATAGAAAATTTTCTGTCAATATAATCAATAATAGGTTTTTACGTGTTTCCGTTTTAACCGCGTGAATAAATTTGCACGGTTTTTGAATGAGTGAACTTATTTCCACGGAAATTTCATAGTTTATTGCAAAAATGTAACAAATATTGTATTATTGTATCAGGGGTGGCAGAGATGAAAGATATAATAATACAAAATTTCAATTAAGTAACGGACAATAAAGGTGATATTATAGCCATTGATGGCAAGGCTATATGTAGTACCGAAAAAATAACAAGCTATAAACGAGGACTGCGTATAGTAACCGTATATCCGGTAGAAAACGGCGTAAGTATAGGACAGTTGGCGGTTGACAGTAAAACTAACGAAATCTCATGCGTCAGGGAATCGCTTGACTTGATTGACATTGCGAACAAAATAATAACTGCGGACGCGCAGCATTGCCGGAAAGATACGAAAGTAAAAAAAAGGGCTGTAACAAAATGATATAATCCCCTTAGGGTAGACACATGAAATAACAAAAGGTATTTCAAATCTACTCTAAGGGGGTTTTCTATTTGGATAGAGAAAGCAATAGCTGAATAGGGCGTGCGCCGAAAACGCTCGGTTCTGAAAATCGGTTAATTATATTTTGCGTTTTATCTTGATTTTATCCACCGTTTAATATATAATATATCATGTCAAATTATGTTTTTATGAAAGGAACTGATACATATGCGGAAACTGGAAATGCTCTACGAAGGCAAGGCGAAAAAGGTATATAAGACGGATGATGATAATTTGTACATCGTTGACTATAAGGATGACGCCACGGCGTTTAACGGTAAGAAAAAGGGTCAGATTGCCGGTAAGGGCGTTGTAAACAATAAAATGTCCAACTTTATGATGCAAATTATGGAAAAGCACGGTATTCCGACGCATTTTGTGAAGGAAATTTCAGACCGTGAAACAATCGTTAAAAAAGTAACGATAATTCCGCTGGAGGTAATAATCCGCAATATAGCGGCGGGAAGCTTTTCAAAGCGTTTCGGCGTTGAGGAGGGTAAAGCGCTCTTAAACACAACGCTTGAATACTGCCTAAAGGACGACGCTCTCAACGACCCAATGATTAACGATTACCAGATTACAGCTATCGGCGCGGCGACAAAGGAGGACCTTGAAACAATCGCCGACCTTACATTTAAGGTAAACGATGTATTAAAGGCGTACTTCGCCGGAGTTAATATAGAGCTTGTGGATTTCAAGATTGAGTTCGGCAAGACCTCTGACGGACAGATTATTTTGGCGGACGAGATTTCACCCGATACCTGCCGGCTGTGGGACGCGGCAACACATGAAAAGCTTGATAAAGACCGTTTCCGCCGTGATTTGGGTAATGTCGAAGAGGCGTACGCGGAGGTATTTAAGAGATTGGGACTGTAATTTGTAATATGAAAGGAAAAAATCATATGGCTACCGATATTTACGAAAATCCTTTAAACTCTCGATACGCGTCAAAGGAAATGCAGTACATTTTTTCGCCGGACAAGAAATTTTCAACGTGGCGAAAGCTGTGGATTGCGCTTGCCGAGAGTGAGAAGGAGCTTGGACTTGACGTCACAGACGAGCAAATTGCTCAGATGAAGGAACATATTTACGACATAAACTACGACATCGCGAAGGCGCGCGAAAAAGAAGTCCGCCATGACGTTATGTCGCACGTGTACGCCTACGGCGAGCAGTGTCCGCTCGCAAAGCCGATAATCCACCTCGGCGCGACAAGCTGCTATGTGGGCGACAACACCGATATAATAATCATGACCGAGGCAATGCGGCTTATAAAGAAAAAGCTGGTGTGCCTTATCGGCGAGCTTGCGAAATTCGCGAAGCGGTACAAGGATTTGCCGACCTTGGCGTTTACTCATTTTCAGCCCGCGCAGCCGACGACTGTCGGAAAGCGCGCGTCGCTGTGGCTTGAGGACCTGTTAATGGATTTGGAGGATGTGGACTATCGGCTCTCAAAGACGAAGCTTCTCGGCTGTAAGGGTACCACGGGCACGCAGGCGAGCTTTATGGAGCTTTTTGACGGCAACCATGAAAAGTGTAAGGAGCTGGATAGAAAAATCGCGGAGAAAATGGGCTATAGCGACTCCTTTCCGGTAAGCGGTCAGACGTACCCGAGAAAGCTTGATTCGCAGATGCTGAACACTTTGAGTCTTATCGCTCAGAGCGCGTACAAATTTTCAAACGATATCCGCCTTTTGCAGCATTTAAAGCAGATTGAAGAGCCGTTTGAGAAGTCGCAGATAGGCTCGTCGGCAATGGCGTACAAGCGCAATCCGATGCGCAGCGAGAGAATAGGCTCGCTTGCGCGCTATGTTATTGTGGACGCGCTTAACCCTGCTAGAACCGCCTCGACTCAGTGGTTTGAAAGAACGCTCGACGACAGCGCGAATAAGCGCATATCCATTCCTGAGGCGTTTCTGGCTGTGGATGCTATTTTGAGCCTTTACATCAACGTTGTTGACGGACTGGTTGTGTACGACAAGGTTATATATCAGCATTTTATGCGCGAGATACCGTTTATGGCGACGGAAAATATTATGATGGACGCGGTTAAAAAGGGCGGCGACAGACAGGATTTGCACGAGAAAATCCGCGTGTACTCAATGGAGGCGGGAAAAACCGTCAAGGTCGAGGGCAAGGACAACAATCTCGCCGAGCTAATCGCCGCCGATCCCGCGTTCGGACTCAGCTTAGACGAGATTAACGCGGTTATGAAGCCGGAAAACTACATCGGACGCGCTCCCGAGCAGGTAGAGGATTTTTTGAACGGGTACGTTTACCCCGTTCTGGAAAAGAATACGGATTTGCTGGGCGTTGAAGTGGAGATTAACGTATAATGAGGTGATCAAAATGAAAAAAATATTATCAATTCTGTTGTGTGTTACAATGCTCGCCGCGCCTGTTACGGCGGCGCGCTGCGAGGACGATATAAAGGTTTTGCTTGACGGACAGGAAATAGAATTCGACGTGCCGCCGCGGATTATTGACGGCAGAACTCTTGTTCCCGTGCGCGCGATATTTGAGGCGCTGGGGGCAAAGGTTGATTGGCGGGAAAGCTATCAAAGTATTATCGCTTATCGCGACGGCACGGAAATTATAATGCCAGTAGGCGGTAATACAATCAAAAAGCACGCGTGGCCGCATTCCGATTATTCGTCGCTTGATACAATAATTGAGTGGAAAAGCTATGAAAGCGGCAGTATTTATACAGAGCTTGACGTACCTCCTATGATTATTGACGACCGCGCTCTTGTGCCGATAAGAGCGGTATCGGAGAGCTTTGACTGCACGGTAAGCTGGGAACAGGAAACACAGACTGTCAATATAACATCAAAGCAAGAGGAAATATTACCCGCTCCGACAATCGAACCGGAGGAAGCTGAACCGGAAACCGAAGCGGCGTCGGATATTCCCATTGAGTATGACGACACAAACGAGCGTCTTGCGCATTATATGCGTGATTTTGAGATACTCACATGTGACAAAAACGATAACGGCGATTACGTTATAACATATAAACTGCGTACATTTCTTGAGGGCAAGGGCGCTGTTTCCGTGGAATTTACGTGCCTTGACGGGGACGGTAGGCAGACGGACAGCTTCGGCGGCGGATTTGTCGGCACCGACTACACATGGAGCTGGCATGAAAGCTCGGCTGTAATATCGGGCAAAACAAAAACCATTGAATTGATTTTAAAAGACTGAAAATAAGCTTTGGCTTTATAAGCAAAGGAGGATAAATTATGGTAAAAGCAATCGTGGGGGCTAACTGGGGCGACGAGGGCAAGGGCAAGATTACAGATATGCTCGCCGCCGACTCCGACATCGTTATCCGCTTTCAGGGCGGCGCAAACGCCGGACACACTATTATAAACGAGTACGGAAAATTCGCTCTGCACCTTTTGCCGTCGGGTTCGTTTAATCAAAATGTTACAAATATGATAGGCAACGGCGTTGCGCTCGACATTCCCGAGCTTATAAAGGAACTGGACGAGGTAGTGTCAAGAGGCGTTCCGAAACCCAATCTTGCCGTATCGGAGAGATGTCAGGTCTTAACGCCCTATCACAAGCTTTTTGACCAATATGAGGAGGAAAGACTTTCCGACCGTCGGTTCGGCTCAACAAAGTCAGGTATCGCGCCGTTTTTCTCGGACAAATTTTCAAAGACAGGCTTTCAGGTGTGGGAGCTTTTCGAGGAGGAGCGTTTAAAGGAAAAAATCAAAAACCTACTTGAGGTCAAAAATCTTATGCTTGAGCATATCTACCATAAGCCTCTTCTTGACGCGGACGAGCTTTACGGAACGCTTAAGGAATACGGCGAGATGATAAGGCCGTATGTCATTGACTCGGTTGCGTTCATGCACGACGCAATAAAGAGCGGTAAGAAAATCCTTCTGGAGGGGCAGCTCGGTTCGTTAAAGGACCCGGACTTCGGCATTTATCCTATGACTACCTCCTCGTCTACGCTTGCCGGTTACGGCGCTGTGGGCGCGGGTATTCCGCCGTACGAGATAAAGGAAATTATAACGGTTGTTAAGGCGTATTCATCGGCTGTGGGCGCGGGAGCGTTTGTTTCCGAGATATTCGGCGAGGAGGCTGACGAGTTAAGACGCCGCGGCGGCGACGGCGGCGAGTACGGAGCGACAACCGGACGTCCGCGCCGTATGGGCTGGTTTGACTGCGTCGCGTCACGTTACGGCTGCCGCGTTCAGGGTACGACTCAGGTTGCGTTTACCGTTCTTGACGTTCTCGGCTACCTCGATAAAATCCCCGTATGCGTCGGCTACGAGGTTGACGGAGAGATTACAAGGAACTTCCCGACAACCGGAAAGCTGGAGCGGGCAAAGCCGGTTCTTAACGTACTTCCCGGCTGGAAACAGGATATACGCGGTATTAAAAAGTACGGGGACTTGCCCGAAAACTGCCGCAAATATATCGAGTTTATCGAAAAGGAGCTTGAGGTACCCATCACAATAGTGTCAAACGGCCCGTCAAGAGGGGATATAATTTTAAGATAATCTCGGGCGGCCGACAGCCGCCCGTTATTTTTGAGGAGGTCAGTTATGGACGTATCCGCGATAAAGCTGATAATCTGGGATTTGGACGACACCTTCTGGCGCGGCACGCTCTCTGAGGGCGGCGTCGAGCCTATCGGGCCGTGCGTTGACTTAGTCGTAACAGCGGCGAAAAAGGGCGTTGTGAGCGCGATTTGCTCAAAAAACGACCTTGAGCCGTGCAAAAAGCGTCTCACCGAGCTTGGCGTGTGGGATTACTTTGTGTTCCCATCCATAAACTGGGAGCCGAAGGGGCAACGCATTAAAACGCTTATCTCCGACATGAACCTGCGCAGCGCGAATGTTTTGTTTTTGGACGATAATCCGCAAAATCTGGAGGAGGCGAAATACTACTGCGGCGAGCTTATGACTGCTTCTCCGGAGGAAATTCCGCGGCTTTATGAGGAAATATCGCGGCTTGACAAAAGCGACGAAGGCCTGTCGCGCCTAAACAGCTATAAGGTTCTCGAAAAAAAGAATAAAATAAGAACGTCCATGAGTTCCAACGAGGAGTTCCTTTATCAGAGCAACATACACGTTGATTTCCACACTGACTGCAAGGAAAATACCGACCGCATTTATGAGCTTTTGATGCGTTCAAATCAGCTTAATTTTACAAAAATCCGTTCTTCAAAAGACGAGCTGACAGCGCTTTTTGAGGATAAGGCCGCCGAATGCGGCTACGTAACCGCTTACGATAACTACGGAGACTACGGAATTGTCGGTTTTTACGCGGTGAAGGACGGGCGCGTGATACATCTGTTTTTTTCCTGCCGCACGCTGGGAATGGGACTGGAGCAGTACACGTATGAGCGGCTTGGTTTTCCGGAGCTTAGTGTTGTAGGCGACGTGTCGGTAAAAATAGGTAGGAATGAACCGCCGGCGACATGGATAAATCAGGACGCCGCCGGGGCGGACAATGAATTCGACTCTGTCACAAACGCTGATTTCAGGGCGCTTATTAAGGGACCGTGCGACCTTAACCAGATATTCTCGTTTATAAAAAACGAGGATATGTTTGACTGTGAGTTCACGTACGTCAGCGGCGAAAAGCAATCGCGCGGCGTCGTGATAGAGGGCATGAACCACACGGCGCAGATTGTTCAGGCGTATTCAATAACCGCGGAGCAGAAAGCGGCGGCGTGTTCGCTGCCGTTCGGCGAGAGCGGTATGTACTCCGATAAAATATATAAAAACAATTACGGTATGATTTTTCTGAGCATACTGACCGACGCCAATCTCGGAATATACCGTAACCGTGAAAACGGCGCGGTTGTCGCGTTCGGCGAGTATCTGTACCCGCTTACGGATAAAAATATGTGGAGCAAGTATCTGAATAACGAGGTTTACACCGCTAACTGTGCGTTCAGCGAGTCGGTTCTGCGCAAAATCGAGGATGAGTATGAGTTTCTGGGAAGGCTGTCGCCGGCGGAAACAGCTGAAAATCTGCGGTTTATATATGAGCACATCCGACCCGGCGCCCGGCTTGTGATACTGCTCGGCTGCGAGAGAGAATACAGGCATAACAGGCTGAGCGCGTGGGAGAACCGCCATATAGACCATAAAAGGCTTAACGCGGCGGTTAGAGAGGAGTTCAGGGACTGCTCCGGCGTCACGCTTTTTGACGTAAATCGGTACATAACCTCGGACGACGATTTTGCAGACAGTATAAATCACTATAAAAAGCGCGTTTATTATCTTATGGCGAAGGAGCTTACGGAAATGATAAACGCCCTCGCGAAAACCGACGCCGCGCGCCGGACTTCAAAAATAAAGCTGGCGTACCTGACGCTTAAACAGGTCATAAAAAAACTCATAAAGCCATACGGATAAAATGGAAATATGATATATTGAAATTTTGTCTGTTATGTTATATAATAAAAATAAGGAGGCTGATTTACGTGAGATTAAAAATAATAATGTCGCTGCTTTTGTCAGCGGCGGCGCTTGCGGTATACGCCGCGCCGTACGCTATAGCGGAGGAGGAGTTGTTTTCCGAGGTTTATGATATGACGAAGGTTAAGCCGGACAAAAAGGACGGCGTAGTAAAGGAAATAGAGGTTCCGGACGGCGACTACACGGTAACGGTGACGACCGGCGGCAAGACAGAAACAAATGCGAACGTATACATAAACGGCGGCGAGCGCGTACGCGCGTACACGCTTGAAGCGGGCGAGGAGCAGGTGAACGAGCAGCCCGTTGTGCCGAAGGACGGAAAAATTACGGTGCAGGTAATAGGCGACAGCCCGAACGTAACGGAAATAAAGGTGGAACAGCTGCCGGACCGTATCGAGCCGGGCGAAAAAATCACTGTATATATAGCCGGCGACTCAACCGCGCAGACCTATGATTACACGAAAAATTATCC
>CAZWMB010000011.1:0-31953 GCA_964634635.1 uncultured Lachnospiraceae bacterium | reverse complement strand
TTTTGGAGGTAAAAAGGGTATGAAAAAACGACTAAATCTAATAAAAAGCAAAACAATACGAAAAAAAGGCATAGCGGCAATGGCGCTTGTTATGAGCATAGCTGTCCTAATGTCAGTCGGCGCGGCGGCAATGGGAAGTGAGTATTTTATAAAAACGGAGAAAAAGAGCGTTGAGGACGACAGGTTTAAGCTGACATTGGAGCAGTATCTTGCGGCGGAAAATCAGGCGATGATTATCTGCTCGTTCGAGGCGAAAACCGAGGACGCGAAGGAAGAAATGAACGACGTGGACGAAAACGGACATTCCACCTTCAGCGGCATGGATTTTCTGAATTTTGTGCCGACCGATTATGAAAAAGCGTTTATCGGAGGCGACAGCTTAAGTTCTCTCGGCGGCGGAAAATTTGATACGGAAACAAAGAAGTATTATATTCTCCAAACAAACATGATACGAAACGAGGAGCGCGTTGATTTCCGTCTTAACACGGACAGAATAGAGGGAAAGCAACAGATTATTGTTCCCATGGACTATAATATGGAAACAAAAACCGTAGAATTTGACGGTATGAAAGCGGAATATAATCCAATATCAATATCTCTCACATATCCCGCCGCGGATAGCTTTTGACACGCACGGATATAATACTTATATTGAGGATGAAGTTACAGGCGAGGGCTCGTTAAATCCGAACGCAAAATGGCATATTATACCGTAAACAAATACGCGTAAAAAACGGACTGTCATGTTACGGCAGTCCGTTTCTGCTTACTCGGTAATATAAATTCTTGTGTAAAACGGGATTGTATCGGCAATCCAGTTGATGTCGTCAGGGTGCAGTCTGACGCAGCCGTGGGAAATATTAACTCCGACGCGTCCGTCATACTCGCCTCCGCCGTAGTACAGCAGCGTCGAGTGCAGCGCATAGCCGTTATAGAAACGCAGCACCGGACCCACATAATATGTATCGTAGTCCCACCGCGTCCTCTCTATGTACTCAAACTGACCGGTAATTGTCGGCGAATCCCACGCGCCGAGCGCGCACGGGAACGAGGCGATTTCCTCCCAGTTATACTGCGAGCCTTCATACACTCGCACGCGGTACTCCGACTTGGACACCCATACAAGGTAATTTGTGCGGCTTGTTATGCCGTTTTTATTCACCGGCGTTCTGTTTCTGTACTCCCTCACCATAGGCGACTCGCCGATAATCACGTCAAGGTGGTCGTCAAAATCCGGCGCCTCCAGAGAGGAGCCGAACGCCTCGGCAAGCGTCCTGACCGGAACAAACAGCGATCCCTCGATATAAACCGCCGCGTGCGGCGCGTAGGTATCCTGACCGAAAGCGGTCATGTACGCCGTATTGGCGTTAAATATAACCTCTTTGGAGTCAACGGAGCAGACTACGCTGTCGTACTTCTTGTCGTATTTTACCTTCAGTCCCATCGCCTCGCCTACCGCGCGTACCGGAGCCATCGCCACGCCGTCCACAACGCGCGCCGCAGGCGACATGTCCTTCAGAAAATTACCGTTTACATACATGCATATTTCCTTACTGTAAATCGGATTGGCGTCAAGGTCACAGCCGTTTTTCCGGGCATACTGACCGTTGCTGTCCGTATAGCCGTAGGTCTGTACCTCAAGCGAATAACCCGGCTCCGCCTTTTCATCGTAGTATCTTATTGAACGCAGCCCGGACACGAGCTTAACGAAAAACCTCTCGCCCATGCGGTAGCGCGGCACGTCAAACTCCATTGTGACCCTCTCCACGCCCTTCGCTACGCTGTCGGTTTTTGTGCCGAGAAACGTACCGTCGGCGCTGTAAAGCTCTATTGTAAAATCTCCGTCTGCTATAAATTTGTGATAGGTTATGTATAAATTAAGTACGAACTTATCCGACGTCTCCTTATCCGATATTGCCGCCGCGGACGGCGTATCCTCCGGCGGCTCCGTGCCGTACGGATTGGCAATCGGTGTTTCCTCCGGTTCGGGCGGCTCGGACGGCGCCGGGTCTGTCGGCGACGGAGATACCGAAGCCTCCGGCAACGGCGATACTTCGGCGGCCGTTTCCTCCGGCTCGGACGGCGCTGTTTCGTTTTCCGCAAGCGCGCTCATTCCTCCTGTAATAATAAATGCCGAGAGCAGTACCGCAATGATTTTTTTCATATATGTTCCCCCTTCAACTAAGCTGTAAAATAATAATATCACACAGATCTGTCAAAGTCAATAAATCTGTTTGACACTTTCCGATTTTTATTATATAATTTCAGAAGAGGAGAGAGACACATGAAATTCGGAATACTCGCGTTTTTATCGACTGCCATAGGAGCAATAGCGGGTGTCGGCGGCGGACTTATAATACGCCCCATGCTCGGTTTTTTTGACACGGCAAAGGGACTCGCCTCCTTTTCCTCCGCGTCATGCGTGTTCTGTATGGGAATAGTCAGTCTTATAACGACTGTCGGAAAGGGAGCCGAAATACAGCTCCGCGAAACGGTAACGCTCGCCGCCGGCAGCATATGCGGCGCGTTTGCGGGCGGAGCGTGCATAAGGCTTGTAAGCGGTGAATTTATAAAAATAGGTTACATATTCGCTATGGTGTTTGTGCTTGTCTGTGTGACGGCAAGAAAGCGCGTCAGGGGAATAAAACTGGAAAATCCTCTTCTGCAATTCCTTACCGGAATTGTAACCGGAGGATTGTCGGGATTTTTCGGTATAGGCGGAGGCCCGTTTCAGATGACCGCGCTGCTCCTGCTCTTTAACCTTGACGCTAAAGAGGCGGCGGTACAGAGTATCTTCATAACCATGCTTACCACCGCAAGCTCCCTTATTCAGTACTTTTTGAGCGGCTACACGGATTTCTCGCTCGCCGTTTACATGATACCGGCGGCGGTTGCCGGAGGCTTTACAGGCGGCCTTCTGAACAGAAGGCTCAGCAGCCGCTGCGTGTCCGCGCTGTTTTGCGCCTCTGTGATTTTTATTATAATTATGCAGCTTTACTCCGTCATGCGGGGCTGATTACTCTCTTATAAATATACGTTCGATACCCGTACATTTACCGTCGCCGCCTATGTCAAATATACAAGCGCAGAACTGACCCTTACCCTCGGCCATTTCAAACTTCTGAGGCATTCCGTTTATAAAACGCTTTATAATAGGCTCCTTCGCGCGTCCAAGGACGGACGCCGCCGGACCTGTCATGCCGAGGTCTGTGATACATCCCGTACCGCCCTCCATGATTACCTCGTCCGCCGTCTGTACATGCGTATGCGTACCGAACGCGACGGACACCCTTCCGTCAAGATAATAAAACATCGCAAGCTTTTCGCTTGTTGCCTCGGCGTGAAAGTCCACGAGTATTATATCGGCGGTCTTTTTTAATTTTTCTATTTCACGGTCCGCCGCAGCGAACGGCGACTCGGCGGGCTGCAGAAAAGTTCTGCCTATAAGATTTATAACGCCGACCCTCGCGCCGTTTTTCGCGGTATACACAAGACTTCCCCTGCCCGGACATCCGATACTGTAATTCGCCGGACGGATTACGTTGTCCTCTATACGCATAATGTCCGTGATTTCCTTACAGTCCCATGTGTGATTGCCCATCGTGATTACCTCGACGCCCGCGCGCATAATCTCGTTGTATGCGTTCCTCGACATCCCTCGTCCATGTGTGGCGTTTTCACAGTTTGCCGCCGCAAGGTCTATATTCTTTTGAATTTTTATGTCCTCAACATACCGGAACAGCATATCGCGTCCGACACGTCCCACTATGTCGCCTATAAACAGTATTCTCATTTTATTTTCCTTTCATATCAGAATATATCCCTTTTCTTTCTGACGTATCTGCGTATCAGTATTACCAGCGACACCGCGACGCACAGTCCCATGAACAGCGGCACAATGTATCTGTTCGGCGTCACCTCCTCAGAGGACTTCATCTCCGTCCAAAGCGTCTGCATTTCAAGGTTGGCGCTGTCGGAAAGATTGTGAAAGGTTTCCGTATGCTCCGCTATAAACTCATCGTCGGGATAGGATATTCCGTCCTCCCTTATTTCATCATCAAGCATGTCGTACGCGAGCACGTTCGGAGTGGAATAGCCTATAAAATCCGCCACCGCATACGCGACATCGCCCTCGCAGAGGAAGTTTATATACATTTCCGCCGCCTCCTTATTGCGGCAGCCGCGCGGTATGCATACGGCGTCGACAAACAAATTTGTACCGCTTTCCGGAATGACAAAGTCCAAGTCCTCATACTCGTTCATAAGCGTCACGGCGTCGCCGGCATAGTACGGAGCCAGTATAGCCTCGCCCGCGCTCATCTTGTCGAAAATCTCGTCCATGACGTATGCCTGGACAACCTTTTTCTGCTCCGTCAAAAGCTGCGCCGCCTTTTTCAGCTCTTCGTTGTCCTCCGTATTGAGCGAATATCCGAGTATAAGCTCCGCAATCGCGAACGCGTCGCGCGGGTTGTCAAACATAAGTATACTGTCGGCAAAATCCTCGTTCCACAGTATATCCCAGTCAATGTCCTCCGGCGCTACACTCTCCTCAACAATCGTCTTATCATATATTATACCCACCGTTCCCCATGTATACGGTACGGAATATTCCGCGCCGGGGTCGTAGTCAGGGGTACGGAATTTCTCCATTATATTTTTTATATTCGGGATATTATCCGTATCGAGCGGCAGCAGCATATCCTCCTTAATCATTCTTGAAATCATATAGTCCGACGGAATTATTATATCATACGTCGAGCCGCCGCCCTTAAGCTTTGCGTACAGCTCCTCGTTGGTCGCGTAAGTACTGTAATTTACCTTAATGCCTGTCAGCCTTGTGAACTCGTCATTAAGATTAAGCGCTCCCTCCTCGCTGCCGTCGGGTATATACTCTCCCCAGTTGTATACGTTTATTGAAATACCGTCTTCCTTAAACCGGGTATAATAATTTTCATCCTCCACCGTGACGGTCTGCTTTAACACCGTTTCTTCGATATCCTCCGCGTCGTCGTACTCCTCAATATGCGAGCAGCCGCACAGTAAAATCACAAGCACAAGCAGCGCCGTAAAAAAAGCGGACAGCCTTTTCATTATTTAACACCCCGTTTCAGCGCGCCCCTGCGCTCTATAATATTCTTTGCGACAAGCGCTGTAACCACCACGATAAAAATAATCGTCGACAGCGCGTTTATCTCCGGACTTATCTTGCGGCGCGTCATTGAGTAAATGGTTATCGGCAAGGTCTGAGAGGTTGCGCCGCTTGTGAAATAGCTCACGACAAAATCGTCAAGAGAAAATGTAAACGACATAAGAAAGCCGGAAATCACGCCGGGCATAATCTCCGGCAGCACCACCCTTAAAAAAGCGGATACGGGGCCGCATCCCAAATCCTGCGCCGCCTCATATATATACGGGTTCATAAGACGGAATTTAGGCATAATATTGAGTATTACATACGGTACGTCAAAGGTTATGTGCGCGATGATAAGGGTTACAAAACCGAACTCAAAATTCATTCTCGCCGAAAAGAACACAAACAGCAGCATGAGCGACACGCCCGTTACTATTTCCGGATTGATTATAGGTATGTTCGTACCCTGCATTACTATGGTACGCGGCAGCTTTTTCATATTATTTATACCTATCGCGGCGGCGGTACCGAGTACAGTCGACGCCGCCGACGCCGCAACCGCCACGATAAGCGTGTTAAAGAGCGAGGTCATGATAAGCTCATTATGAAACAGCTTTATGTACCAGTCAAGGGTAAAGCCCGAAAACACGCTGCGGCTCTTTGTCACGTTGAAGGAGAACACTATCAGCACGAATATCGGCACGTACAGAAAAAGCATAACCAGAGCCAGATACGCCTTAGATAATTTTTTCAACTGAATTCCACGTCCTTTCCCTGAAACCTACATAAGCACCCTGTCCTCGTCATCGTCAAACTGATTGAGCATTGTCATAATCAGCAGTATAATGACCATAAGCACAAGTGAAATCGCCGCGCCCAGATTGGGGTTGTACGAATTTCCTAGGAACTGCATCTCAATCAAATCTCCTATAAGCAGATTGGAGCCGCCGCCCAACATTCTTGAAATAATAAAGGTACTTATCGCCGGCACAAAAACCATTGTTATGCCCGACATAATTCCCGGCACACTCAGCGGTACCGTCACGCGCAAAAGCGTGTTAACACTGTTGCAGCCCAAATCCTGCGCCGCCTCGATTACGCTGTTATCTATTTTCTCCATAACCGTATACAGCGGCAGTATCATAAACGGCAGATAATTATACACCATACCCAGTATGACCGCGCCGGATGTGTTCAGGAGCTTAAAAGGACCAAGTCCGAGCAGTCCCAGAAACGCATTTATAAGTCCGTTGTTTCCGAGCAGCGTCATCCACGCGTACGTTCTTAAAAGAAAGTTCATCCACATCGGAAGCATAACAATCATAAGCGCCGTGCTCTGATAGCTTTTGTCCGTACGCGCGAGTATCAGCGCGAGCGGGTACGATATGACAAGACATATCAGCGTCGCTATCGCCGCGAACCATATGGAGCGGATAAATATATTTGTGTACCGCGAAACCGCCGCAAGATTATCAAGCGTAAAATGACCGTTACCGTCCGTTACCGCAAAATACGCAACCATAATGAGCGGTACTATTATAAATACCGACATCCACAGCAGATACGGGGCGGAAATAAGCTTTTTCATCATCAATGCCCCTCCTATTCGTTTTTCAGTTTGTTCATGATATGTATATCGTATGGGTCAAAGGTAATTCCGACGGTAGAGCCGATTTGCGCCGCCTTCGTGGAGTGCGCAAGCCAGCTGAAGTCGTACGCCTCAATTACCATTTCATAATGCACGCCCTTAAATGTGACCGATTGCACAACGCCGGATATATCCGCGTCCTCCGCCGCCGTCAGCTTTATGTCCTCGGGGCGTATTACAACGTCCACAGGTCTGTTCTCTCCAAAGCCCTTGTCCACACATTCAAAGCTGTGTCCGCTTATCTCAACGAGCAGGTCGCGTATCATTCTACCGTTTAAAATATTGCTTTCACCGATAAAGTCCGCGACAAACGCGTTTGTCGGCTCGTTATATATGTCCACCGGCGAGCCGACCTGCTGTATGTCGCCCTTGTTCATGACAACGACCGTGTCGCTCATTGTAAGAGCCTCCTCCTGGTCGTGCGTCACGTATATAAAGGTAATTTCAAGACGCTTTTGTATACGTTTAAGCTCCGTCTGCATTTCCTTGCGCAGTTTTAAATCCAGCGCGCCGAGCGGCTCGTCGAGCAAAAGCATCTTCGGCTCGTTCACGAGCGCGCGCGCAATCGCGACGCGCTGCTGCTGTCCGCCGGAAAGACGGTCAATCGAGCGTTTCTCAAAGCCCTTCAGATTTACAAGCTCCAGCATTTCACCGACGCGCTTTTGTATTTCCCTGTCGGGAAATTTTTTCACCTTCAGTCCAAACGCTATATTTTCAAACACATTCAGGTGAGGAAACAGCGCGTACCGCTGAAATACCGTATTGACGTTGCGTTTAAAAGGCGGAATATTGTTAATCTCCCGTCCTTCAAATTTCACGCTGCCTCTGTCCGGTTTCAGAAAACCGCCTATAATACGCAGCGTTGTGGTCTTACCGCAGCCCGACGGTCCCAACAGCGTCACAAACTCCTTATCGCGTATGTCAAGATTTATGTCACGCAGAATTTGTTCTCCGTCAAACGAAACCGCAATGTTCTCAAGACTGATAATATTTTTACTCAATTTCCTTCCTCCCCTCGGTTTACTGTGAAGTCATCGCGTGAAACGACAGAATGATTATAACATAAAACAAAATAGAAATAAAGATAAAAGTTAAATTTTTTACATAAAATTGAAATTGACAATGGCCATGTTATATCTAACAATCAATAATCGACAGCTTCGGCAATTCACAAGCATAACGGTAATGCGCTCTTAAAAAGCGAAAATGTGTAAATTTCACACATTTTCGCTTAGATTTACGATTTTATTACTACTACCCATAAAACAATAATGTTTTATGGGTGATAATACGGAAAGCCTTTACATTTTAATACAGTTTCATATTATCTGTCATTTTGAGTATATCTCCGCCATAATTTATATCCGGACACCACCTGCCGCCAAGCTGCTCAACGTATTTCACGCTGCCCGCCCACGCGATTGACTTCACGACATAATAACGGTCATGCGGCTCGCCCACCGGCTCAAGACCGACGTACGCGCTCATATGGTTAAAATGCGCCCTGACTCCGTCCTCAGGCGTGTCAAAGCTCTCATGGTCCTCGGTACGGTCGCCCTCCGGATTTTTAATTTTTATTCCCGCCCAGTTATTCATTTCCGGCAGCACAGCTCCGCCATAATTGCCGTAAGCGGTTTCTTTGCCCGCCTGCGCGTACATCACCTCCGGACGTATACCGAACAGCTCGCCGTAATACCAATACAGCGGCGCGATTTCTATAAACCTGTCCGCCGCGCCTTTTGAAGCCGCCCATGCCTGAGCCTGCTCAACGGTTACCTGCGCCGGACCGGTAATCAGCGTCTTATCCGCGGACGGGTCGATTACACGGTACAGAAAGCAACACGCCTCCGCTCTTGTAAGCAAATCCCGCGGGCGTATTTTACCGTCGTCGCCAAGCATATACAAGTTGGTCACCGCTGTTTCAAGAAGGTTTTTGTATGCGTCGTCCACCTCGGACGCGTCGGAAAAATTATAATTCGTTATGGTATAGCTATCCGCCGCCGAACCGCCCGACGCCTTCACAAGAGTCGCGGCAAATTCCTCGCGCGTGACGTATTCACCGCCGTCAAAGCTCATGGGGCGTTTCGGCATACTGCTTTGCAGCGCGCCGGCATAGCTGTAATACCAGTCGGTATCCTTTACGTCGTCAAAATCGGGAGCCGCCGCGCTGAGATTAAAGGTATCGGTGAATATACGCGCCATCTGCGCTCTCGTCAGATTACCGCCGAGATTAAGCTGTCCGTACTCGTCGCCGGATATTATGCCGTTGTCAATACAATATCTCACGCTTGTCTGCGCCCACGGGTACTGCTCCTCCCAATTTTCTGTAATCGCCGTCACAGGAGCGGTTACCGCGGCGCCAAATATCACAGCCGAGATAAGCGACGTCATTTTTTTTATCATTACAGTAAAAATTCCTTCCATAATATATTTTCACCTATATTATATACTAAATTTCTCAGAATTTCAATACCCGAACAAAAATCAGCTTATCTCCTCAGCCATCTCGGTTTTTTGTATATCGCCTCCGAACAGCGTAACGAGAAAGTCCTTTATAATCCTGCCTATTCCTTTTTTCTCTACCGACTGCGCCGCGCACAAATCAATTTCAGCAAGCGTTTCACCGTCCCTTGTGATTTTCACCGCGCCTATTTTTTGTCCCTCTTCAACAGGAGCGGTTATTTTCTCGTCAAGAATGATTTCCTTATTTATATTTTCCTCCTGACCCTTACGCACAAGCGTCGAATAGCTCTCGGCCGCCATAACGCCTACGGAGTCCGTCAATCCCTTTTCCACGGGCGCGGTTTCTATTTCCTCACCCGCCGTAACCTGCTCGTTTACGCTGTAATTGGCGAAACCGTAGTCCAGCAGCGACCTTGCCGCCGCGAAACGCTCCTTAGACGTCGGCGCGCCGAGTACTACGGCGATAAGCTGCATATTGTCACGCTTGGCGGTAGCGCTGAGACAGCAAAGCGCCTCGGAGGTTGATCCGGTTTTAAGTCCGTTCGCGCCCTCGTAAAAGCGTATCAGCTTGTTCGTGTTGGCAAGCTGAAATTTGCCGCCGCGGAGCGTATCCATCCATATTGACGTGTAATCAAATATGGTTCTGTGGCTTATGAGTGCGCGCGACATTATCGCCACGTCCCTGGCGCTGGAGTAGTGTCCGTCCGCGTCAAGACCGTTTGTATTAACAAAATGTGTGTTTTCCATACCAAGCTCCGCCGCCTTCGCGTTCATCATGTCCACAAACGCGCTCTCACTTCCGGCAAGATGCTCGGCCATGGCGACGCAGCCGTCATTGGCGCTGGCTACGGCGATACCCTTAAGCATATCGCTGACAGTCAGCTGCTCGCCGGTTTCAAGGAACATTGTACTGCCGCCGTAGCTCATCGCGTTCTCGCTTACCGTTACCATATCGTCCGGCGCGATTTTACCGCTGTCAACCGCCTCCATTATAAGCAGCATGGTCATTATCTTGGTAACGCTCGCAATCGGTACGCGCTCGTCCGGACTGCTCTCGTACAGCACGTCGCCTGTGCTCTCCTCCATGAGAATAGCCGACCTTGCGTTAATCCCCAGCTCCGTTTCACCCTCCGCCATTACCGGAATACCCTGCAGCAAAAAACAGGCGCAAACCAAAAAGCATATTATTTTTTTCATACTAATTCCTCCGTAAAGCTTTGTATGAATTTATAATATGCTTTTTTAATTTTTCTATTCATTTTTTGGAAATCCGTTTGAGCGAATTATCGTTACAGCTCGACAATCGCCTCAACCTCAAGTAAAACGTCCTTCGGCAGCCGCGCCGCCTCAACGCATGAGCGCGCGGGATACGGTTCCGTGAAAAATTTAGCGTAGACTTCGTTGATTTTCGCAAAATCGTCCATGTTCTTTATAAACACAGTCGTCTTGACTGTATTCTCAATACTTCCTCCCGCGGCGGCAATAAGGTTCTTTACATTTGTAAGAGCTTGCTCCGCCTGCGCCTCCACCCCCTCCGGAATACTTCCGGTTGACGGGTCAATGGGAATTTGTCCGGACGTGTACAATATGCCGCCGACAGTTACAGCCTGTGAGTACGGACCAATAGCCGCCGGAGCGTTTGTTGTTTTCGTTTCTTTCATTTTATTTCATTTCCTTCCTTTTTTAATTTAATGTAATTAAATAAAATACAATCATAAAAAATATAAAATAACCAAGCAGCATCGCGTACATAACCTTACCCGCCGAGCGTGAAATCCACTCGGTCCGGAGCGCCTCGTACGTCATCACAACAAGGCTTGCCGCGCCGCACAGCATCAGCATAATCAGCGTGAACGCCGAAAATATACTGAACAGCGCGCCTACGGCGCATATAACGGTAAACGGTATCCACGCCGACACCATTCTTACGGAAAAGCTCCAGAACGGCGTCTGTAATCTAAATATAAATCTGTTTATCATCCAGAATACGCCCGAATACAATAAAAACACAAGCGTGCCGCTTATGGCTCCTATCACTATACCGGCGAGTACCTGCGCGATATACGGGTATCCCTCCGCGCCGCCGAAACCCATGAGCGAGCTTAAGAATTTTAACGGACCCGCGTTTTTGCCGCGCTGTATAAACAGCATACACAGCCACAGCACGGCGCCCATAACGGCGGCGATTGTAAGTATTCCGCCCTTGCCGAGTCTTGCCGGATTTGCTATACTGTCCGTCGGCGATTTTACAAATTCAATTATATACCGTCCAAGCTCCTTGAAAAAGTCACTTTTGTTTTTGCCCGAAACTGCCCTGTGCGCGTTAAAGCGCTGTTTCATTCTGCCAAAACGGCTCTGCTTCTCGGAATATCCCGTACGATATGAGGTGTCGGTGCGGTAAGAGCTTTGATAATTCGTATGTTTTCCTCCGGAGGCTTTTTTACTGTCTGTCCCGGACGTTTCGCCGCCTGTTCTGCGCGCTCTGTGCGCCGCGCTTTGCGGACAGCTGCATACTTCACCGTCTTTAAGCTCCCTGCCGCAGTAAATACAGCTCCTCATAGCAAAAACTCCCTCCGCATAATTTATTTATAAATTATAATACCGTGTCTTTCGGTTGTCAATGTATATTGTGTGAACAATATGTTAACTTATTTGCCCAGACGGCTTTCAAACTCGCGTATATCCTCCGCCTCCTCGTCGCGTATACGCCTAAACAGCTTTATCCTCATATCGTTTATAACCGTTTCACATTCCGGCGCCTCTATATACGCCGTCGCTATGTCGGCGTAGTTTTCAAAGCTCTTTACCGCCTCCTCAAGTACGCTCTGGCTCCCCTGCGCGAGATGCGTCTGTGCCGGAAAGACCGCAAGAATAAAATTCACGTTATACAGCGCGCTTAAATCAAAATCGCGCGAGTCTACCTGCGGCAGCGAAACTATATAATTCTTACGCGTACCCTTTATACCGAGAGACGGCTCCACATTTTTCAATATATCCTCGTTGATTGTAAACGACGACGCCAGCACTCCGAGCGTGTCGCCCTCGTAAACAGTTTCATCAAGCTTTTGCTTAAGCTCCAAAATCTGTCCGGCGTCGTCGCGCCTGAGCGGCAGCATTGAAAAGCTTGTAAACAGCGATACGCCCTTTATGTCCTGTATGTTGGTCGGCTGACTGCGCGGCAAATATACGTTTACCGAATTCACCAGCGCAAGCGCGGCAAGCGCAAGCAAAGCCCATTCCTTTGTTATGTGCTTAACCGTAATCAGCGTCAGCACAATCAGAGACGGCAGATACAGCAGCAAATGCTGCTGTCCGTGCGTCTGAGTTGCGAGAAACATCGCCGCGCAGACCGTCGTCTGTATCCACATAAATATTGTGCGCGCCTCGCCGCGTTTTACTCTCATTACAACGGAGCATACCGCTAAAACACCGATAAATATAAGTCCAAAGTATCGCGCTGTCAGTTTGAAATCGGTCATAAGAGAGAACTTATAGCCGGCGTACAGGCTGCCGTAGTCCGTTACAAGCTTATTCGTCACAAAGTCACGGAAGAACAGGAGCAGCGTTGCCGCGGCGACAGCGGCGGTTATAAGCGTGTTATGCCATCTGCGCCGCATAAGCAGACAGTCCGCCGCCATAGCGGTTATAAACGACACCGCGAAAAACGCGTACCAACGCCGCCACAGCATCGCAAGCACAAGCAGCGCGCCTATAATTATATACCGCCATATTCCTTTTCCGTCGCATGAATAATAGAGGTAAAAGCATAAAAGCGTTATAATCAGTCCGCCTATGTCCGCAAAACCTATAAAAGCCATGAACATTATAGCGGGACATAAAAATATCACAAGCACAAGCGCGATTTTCGGCGCCTTGCTGATTTTTTTCGCAAGCAGATATATTATAATGTACGAAGGTATTAAGTACATGTTGACAAGTCCCAGCACATACGCAAGTCTTGACTCGCCGAACAGCGCGGCGACAAGCGCTGACGGAAGTCCGGCGATATAGTTGTAATCCTCCGTACCTATTGACCGGTATACATTATTCCAGAAGCCGCCTTCGCTTATGCCTCCCGAGGCAATTTTACGCGCTATGTCCCAATAGGTGGCGTTATCCCAAAAATATATAAAGCTGCCTCTTTTAATATATATTACCGCAAGCAGATTAACAACCGCCGCTATTATCAGAAAGAATATTATTGTTTTGTGCCGCGGTTTCAGTTCAAAGCCGCGTTTTTCCGTATACTCACGGTCATATTCATCATTAAGTATAGCTCTGAATTTCAAATGCCGCGCGCCTCCCTTCGTTTCTATGAACGTTTTTATGAAAACAGCGAAATAATCTCGTCGTCCGACAAGCTGCCCAACGTGTCGGTATTTACGCGTACTATGTCCTCCGCAAGCGAACGCTTGTTTTCCTGGAGCTTAAGTATTTTTTCCTCAACGGTACCCTTCGCCGCAAGACGTATCACCTGTACCGCCTTGTCCTGTCCTATACGGTACGCGCGGTCCGACGCCTGGTCCGTGACCGCGGGATTCCACCACGGGTCATAATGTATGACTGTGTCCGCGCCGACAAGATTAAGACCTATGCCTCCCGCCTTAAGAGAAATCAAAAAGACCGTACCCTCGCCGGCGTTAAAGCGCGCCGCCATGTCCGTCCTTTCGGCCGACGGGGTACGCCCGTCAAGATAGAAGGCCGATATAGCGTTTTCATCGAGTCTTTTCTTTATTATAGCCAGCATTGACGTAAACTGTGAAAACACAAGTATTCTGTGTCCTCCGTCCGCGGCGTTTGTAATAAGCTCCATAAGCAGCTCAAGCTTGCCGCTGCCCTTGTCGTAGTTTTCGTCAAACAGCGTGGGGTGACAGCATATCTGCCTCAGGCGCGTCAGCAGAGTCAGTATTCTCATTCTGCCCTTTCCGCCCTCATTCAGAAACGCGATTGTTTTATCCTTTGCCGCGGCGAGATACGCCATGTACAGTTTCTTTTGCTCGGGCATAAGCTCGGCGTACATTGTATTTTCTATTTTCTCCGGCAGCTCGCTTAAAACGTCCTTCTTCATGCGGCGGAGTATGAACGGCTTTATACGCGCGCGCAGATTATCCGCCGTGACAAAATCGCCGTCCTTTACAAGAGGCGTTTCGTACCGGCTGCGGAACTCATGCGCGCTGTACAGATAATTCGGCATTACAAAATCGAATATCGACCACAGCTCCATTAACGAGTTCTCTATCGGCGTACCGGTAAGCGCGAACTTATGCTTCGCGTTTATACGCTTGACGCTCCGCGCGTTCATGGTCTTAGCGTTTTTGATATGCTGCGCCTCGTCTATAAAGCAATACTCAAATTCAATGGCTTCATACAGCGCTATATCGCGTCTGAGTACGGGGTACGAGGTTATGACGAACTCGTATTCGCCGACAGAGTCTATAAGACGCTCTCGCTCCTCCCTCGTTCCGTCAATTATAAGCGCGGACGCGTCGGGTATAAATTTGTTTATCTCGCTGCGCCAGTTGTACGTCAGCGCGCTCGGCGCGATTACAAGCACAGGTCTGTTTGGTCTTATTCCGTGTATATAGGATATTACCTGCAAGGTTTTTCCCAAGCCCATGTCGTCGGCAAGTATTCCTCCCAGGCCCAGACTCGACAGCTGAGCAAGCCACGCCATACCGTCAATCTGATATTCGCGCAGCGCCTTTTCAAGCCCTTCGGGTATTATCGGCTTTATATTCTTTATTTTTCTGATATATTCCGCAAAGCTACCGTCTTTTTCTATACCGTCAAGCGTATCCAGATACAGCGCCTGATACTTAGGCAGCTGTTTTTTGCCGTTTCTGAGGTCCTCGGCTGTGAAGCCGAGCTGATCCAGCAGATTAAAAACCTCTCTGCTTTTATTATCCTCTATATTTATAAAGCTTCCGCTTGACAGTCTGTAAAACCGCTTTTTCAGCTTAACGGCGTTAAGTATGCCGCTTATCTGCTCATAGGACAGCTCGCTTTCAAAATCCGCCTCCAAAAGATCAACGCCGCTTTTGTAGCTTACAGACGCGCGTATATCAACACTGTTTTTTATTTTCAGTCCCGCGAAACGGTCACTGTAATGCAGCGTCGCTCTTTCGGAGAGTACAGGTATCTCCGTTTTTAGGAACAGGTATATTTCCCTGTCGCTGTCAAGCGTAAATACGCCGTTATACGCGCTGAAAAACGCGAACGAGGACAAAATTTCATTTTCCCTTTCATAGTCGCGTACAACAACCTTTCCATAGGGCCGGCTGTCCTCAGGCAGACGTATTGACAGGCTGCCGTAGTTCACTCTTATCGCCGCCGTTACGGAGCTGCCGGCAGCGTCAAAATATATGTCGAACACCGGCTTGTCGTTCACGATAATATCGCCGAGTCCGCGCGCAACAACACCGTGTCTGTCCTTTATATCCGGCAGCACGTGCGTAGCAAACAATATCGCGTTTCCGCCCTTAAAGCTTATACGGGTTCTGCCCTCCGTGGCAAGAGCGTTGTAAATCGGCATATAGTACCCGCGCCATTCCTCGCTTGTATGATAAATCACGTCGTCGTACATAAACCACTCGCCGCCGCGCGTCAGCGCAAATCCGCGATCGCTGACGGATATGTCAAGCTCGCTTTCCCGCGCGCCGACGTCAATTATTATATCCGGGTCCTCCTCCGCTATGCGCACTCTTCCGAGCTGCATACTGTCAAAGACGACGGAATAGTTAACATGAGAAAGCAGAGGAAAAATACGTTTCGCCGCCGCGGAACCGAAGGATGTCCGGTACGCCGCCTTTACGTACGACGGAGAACTCGCCAAGCGATTCTCGTAAATCTCGGCAAGCACGGAGATTATTTCATTTTGGTATACGGGAAATTCAGTGAGCGAGGGATTGTACACACTGCCGCGGTCAAGCTTAAACTCCGTTTTGCGCAGATAACAGTCGAGAAAATTTTCTATTCCGTGAAGTAAAACCCCGTTTACCTCAATCGACATACCATAGGAAACACCGCCGCCGGGCTGTTTGTTTATATGCATTATAAAACGCGCGCGCAGCTGTTCCTTTTTATTTTTTTTCGCGGCGAACTCGCCGCAAAGCGCCTGCGCGATTTTATCATTCTCATCAATATAGTCCGCGCCCTCGACAAGCTCCTGCTGACGCTGCTTCATGGACGCGACAATGTGCTTGCAGACGGAACCCATGGTTTCGAAATACGGACAGGTGCAGAAACATTCGTCCACTCCGTTTTCCGAAAGCTTTACCTGAACATTGTACAGCTCCTCGCCGTCGACCACGGCTGTTATTAAGTTTTCCTCACGGCGGCGCAGATGTACTCTGCCCTCCCTGAAGTATTCAAGCCCTCGCTTGTAAATTGTGGGTGAACAGGATTTTTTTATAACCGCATCTGTAATTTCCATTGTATGTCCTTCACTCTTTTGTTTTATTTATTGGTATCATATTATTATAGCATATTTTTACAGTTTATACAAGATTATTTTTATATAAATTTGCAATGGATTATAATTGCGGAATATGGTAAAATATATACTTAGTAAAGTGTTTTGAAAGGATAATATTATTATGGGAAAATTTAGCGATATTCTGCTTTGCACAGACCTCGACGATACGCTTTTGACCACCGACAAAAAGGTGTCGGAGGAAAATGTGAGCTCAATTGAGTATTTTAAGTCCGAGGGCGGACTGTTCACATTCGCGACAGGACGCGTACCCATGAGCGCAAGACTCATGCTGAAATATGTACGGCCCAACGCGCCAATGGTTTGCTTTAACGGCGCGGGAATATATGATTTTGATAAGGACGAGCTGCTGTGGTCGCGCATCCTTGACAAAAGGGCGTCCGATGCGGTGGAATACATGGAGTGCGCGCTTGATTTTTTAGGCATTGAGGTATGTACGGCGGAAAAGATTTATTTTTGCAGGAGCAATTCTGTTGTCGAAAAGCACAAGGTTCTCGAAAATTTGCCCGACAATTACCTCTCCTACCGCGATATACCCGAAAAATGGATTAAGGTACTGTTCATGGCGGAGGCGGAGCAAATCCCGCTTGTACGCGCCGCAGCCGCGAACGCGCCGTTCGCGGACGATTACACGTTTGTACAGTCCAGCCCGTGGTATTATGAGCTGCTTCCTAAAGACGCGAGCAAGGGCGACGGACTTATGGCGCTTGCCGGACTTCTCGGTATTGACAGGGATAAAACAGTCGCTGTCGGCGATAATGAAAACGACCTCAGACTCGTCAGTATGGCGGGTACGGGCATAGCAGTCGCAAACGCTGTTGATGAAATAAAACAGGCGGCGGATTTTGTTACCGTCGACAACAACTCAAGCGCTATATCCGAGGTTATCCGCGCGCTGGAAAAACCGGCTCTTTTTACGCATTGCTGCGGAATTTAAGAAAAACATGAGGCGGCTAAAGATGATAAAAAAGGCCGGCGGACAGCCTGGACGTCACATGAAAAATCTGACGGGAATATTTCCCGCCAGACCGTTCCCCTGTGCAGTTCCTTGTAAACTGTACTTTATTTTTTGTATTTATCAGTACATTCCGCCCATGCCGGGATCCATTGCCGGAGCCGGAGCCGGAGGCGTGGGAATATCCGTTACAAGACTCTCTGTTGTGAGTACCATTGACGCTACCGACGCCGCGTTTTGCAGCGCGCTCCTTGTAACCTTGACAGGGTCGACAATACCCGATGCAATCATGTCTGCGTACTCCTCGGTAAGAGCGTTGTAGCCCTTGCCCGCGTCGCAGGACTTAATCCTGTCAACAATAACGCTGCCTTCAAGACCGGCGTTCTTGGCAATCTGCCATGCCGGCTCCTCAAGAGCCTTCAATACAATCTGTACGCCGGTTTTCTCGTCGCCGTCGGCGCTGTCAAGCAGCTTTGCGACAGCCGGAATGACGTCTATATAGCTTGTTCCGCCGCCTGCTATGATACCCTCCTCAACGGCTGCCTTGGTAGCGGCGAGAGCATCCTCAATCCTGAGTTTCATTTCCTTCATTTCTGTTTCGGTAGCCGCGCCGACTTTAATGACCGCGACTCCGCCGGCGAGCTTTGCGAGTCTTTCCTGGAGCTTTTCTTTATCAAAATCAGAGGTTGACGCCTCAAGCTCGCGTCTTATCTGCGCAACTCTGTCCGCAATAGCGCCCTTATCGCCGGCGCCGTCTACGATAATAGTGTTTTCCTTCTGGATTTTAACCTGCTTAGCGCTGCCAAGCTGTGAAAGCTGAGTATCCTTAAGCTCAAAGCCAAGCTCCTCGCTGATTACCTGACCGCCTGTAAGAATGGCTATATCCTGGAGCATTTCCTTGCGTCTGTCGCCAAAGCCGGGAGCCTTTACGGGTACGCATACAAACGTGCCGCGCAGCTTGTTTACGATAAGAGTCGACAAAGCCTCGCCCTCGACGTCCTCAGCGATGATAACCATTTTTTTGCCTGCCTGCATTACCTGCTCCAAAAGCGGCAGAATTTCCTGTATATTAGAAATTTTTTTGTCTGTAATAAGTATCAGCGGGTCATCAAGCGCGGCCTCCATTTTTTCCGTGTCGGTTACCATATAAGGCGTGATGTAGCCTCTGTCAAACTGCATACCCTCGACAATTTCCGAATATGTTTCCGCCGTCTTTGACTCCTCAACCGTGATAACGCCGTCAGACGTAACCTTTTCCATTGCCTCGGCGATAAGCTCGCCGACCTCCTCGTTCGCCGCCGACACAGCCGCTACTCTCGCTATATCCTCTTTGCCCTTTACCGGCTTAGCCGCTGCGAGCAGCTCGTCAACCGCCGTGCCTACGGCTTTCTGTATACCCTTCTTTACAATCATCGGGTTCGCGCCCGACGCGACGTTTTTCAGCCCCTCGCGTACAAGAGCCTGCGCGAGCAGCGTAGCGGTGGTTGTACCGTCGCCCGCGACGTCATTGGTTTTTGTCGCAACTTCCTTTACGAGCTGTGCGCCCATGTTCTCAAACGGATCCTCAAGCTCGATTTCCTTCGCGATTGTTACGCCGTCGTTTGTGATAAGCGGCGCGCCGAATTTCTTGTCAAGAACAACGTTTCTGCCCTTGGGTCCGAGTGTTATTTTAACCGTGTCCGCAAGCTGATTTATACCGCTTTCAAGAGCGTGTCTTGCATCCTGTCCGTATTTAATTTGCTTTGCCATTTATATTACCTCCTGATATTACTCTACTATTGCCAATATGTCACTCTGACGGAGAATGGTGTACTCCTCGCCGTCAACCTTTACCTCAGCGCCCGCGTATTTGGACATAAGGACCCTGTCGCCGACCTTGACTTCCATTTTTACTTCCTTGCCGTCAACGGTTCCGCCCGGTCCCGCCGCTATGATTTCAGCGACCTGCGGCTTTTCCTGCGCCTTTGATGTGAGTATGATGCCGCTCTTGGTGGTTTCCTCCGCTTCAAGCATTTTGACAACTACTCTGTCTGCCAATGGTTTGATGTTCATTTATATTACCTCCTGAAATTTATTTACGATTGATTGTTAGCGCTCATTTTCATTGAGCGCTAACAATTGTATTATGTTCTTTTTTAATATAATGTGCAAAGTGAATTTTATGAATATTTTACCTTATTTTCTTTTATTTTCTTTCTTTTTCTATTATTTTCTTTGAATATCTCACTTTCGTACAATTAACAATTTGTTCATAAATACTTCAGCTCACAAAATTTTCAAACATGCGCTGCGCCTCGGCAAGGCTGTCAAAGCTTACGCCCTCGCGCAGTTCCGCGACGTCGCTCCGGGGGTAGATGTCTATGCTTATCTGTTCGCTTGCGACGGTGTCCTTGACCTTACCCTCGCATCTGTATATTTTGAGCATATTGCTCTCCGCAATAACCTCGTAGTAGGGCGCGGTTTCCTCAACGGAGCCGCTCATTGCCTGTTCCGCAGCGGCTGTCGCCTCCGGCGGCGTAACAGCCGTATCGGGGACGGTGTCTGTTCCTATCCTGCCTATCGCGTAGCCGCCTCCGAAAAACAGGGCTACAAGTAATACGTATGATGAAATTATGAGGGTTTTCTTTAAAATTTTCATAGATATAATATCTCCTTTAATTTTTATTTTTTTCTGATTATACCCTTTTTTTGGTAATTTATACATATAATATACGATATAGTATGCGCGATAAAATAATGGTTGCAAATTCCATTAAAATGATATATAATTAAAATGTATAATTATTTGACTGTAAAGGAGAAAGGGATTATGGCTGATAGAAACGGAAGCAATAATAAACCCTCCCGAAATCAATCAACAGAGGACTTCAACTGGGAGGAATATGACAGACAGACGTCCGGTTCCTCGACTGTACCCAGGCGGCGCAGACAGTCCTCACAGCGCCGTGCTACACATACGCAGCCGGCGCGCACGGAGAAGGCTCCCGAAAAAAGACGCGTACAGAAGTCGGGCAGAAACAGAAAAAAGCTTACCGAAAAGCAAATTCTTTTCAGAAAACGCGTAAGGCTTACCGTATTTATAGCTCTTTTCATATTTGTTGTGATAGCCGGAGGCATGGGAGTCGGCATGTATGCCGCAGTGTCCAGAGAGATAAAGGACATGAATATACAGACGCTGGCGCTTAACTATTCCTCGTTTATATACTATGAGGACGCAGCGGGAAATCCGCAGGAGCTTGAACAAATTCAGTCCGAGTATAACCGCGTATGGGTTGACTCCTCACAGATAGCGCAGGTAATGAAGGACGCCATAGTGTCCATTGAGGACGAGCGTTTTTACAAGCACCACGGCGTCGATATTAAGAGAACCGTCGGCGCTACCGGTAAGTATCTCCTGTCAAAACTCGGCATAGGCAGCGCAAACTACGGCGGAAGCACGATTACTCAGCAGGTTATAAAGAATATTACCAACGAAAAGGAAAATACGCCGTCGCGTAAAATTAAGGAAATGATGCGCGCAATAGCGCTTGAAAAGCAGCTTACAAAGGACGAGATACTGACTATGTACCTAAACATAGCCTACTTCGCAAATAACTGTAACGGCGTCGAGGCGGCGGCGAATATGTACTTTGACAAGAGCGCGATTGACCTCAGTCTTGAAGAGGCGGCGTCAATAGCGGGTATTACTCAGTTCCCGTCGGAATACGACCCGTTTCAGCATCCGGACAATAATATTGAAAAGCGCAACCTTGTGCTCAAAAAGATGCTTGAGCTTGGGTATATTGACGAGGCGCGGTACAATGAGGCGTCGGCAAGCGACCTTGTTGTTAGCAGCGCATACCGTGACAGTCAAGGCCGCATAACCTCGTACTTTGTCGACCAGGTGGTTAATGACGTTATCAGCGACCTTATGACTCAGAAGGGCTATTCAAACGACTTTGCGACACAGCAGGTATACAACGGAGGTCTTAAAATCTATTCCACGCTTGATCCCGATATTCAGGACATCATGGAAAACGTGTTTGCCAATGTATATAATTTTGACTACGCCGAGGGAGTACAGTCAGCGATGGTTGTAATGGATCCGTACACCGGAAAGGTGCGCGGTATAATAGGCGGTTTGGGACAGAAAACCGATATACGCGGCTGGAACCGCGCGACACAGTCAACGCGTCAGCCCGGTTCGGCGATAAAGCCGCTGTCGGTTTACGCTCCGGCCATAGATACCGGAAAAATAACCGAGGCGACGCAGCTTGTCGACGAGGAAATCACTATCGGCGATGACAAATGGAAACCGAAAAATTCCTATAACGACTTCTATGGCGAGATGACCGTCAAGGAGGCGATTGCGCGCTCGTCCAACATTCCGGCGGTCAAGGTGCTGGATATGGTAGGCGTGTCGACCTCGTTCGGTTATCTGCAAAATAAATTTCATCTGTCCACGCTTGACGAGCAGGATAAAAACTACAGCTCGCTCGCCCTCGGCGGACTTACCAACGGCGTTACAGTTGAGGATATGGCGGGCGCTTACGCGACGTTTGTGAACAGCGGTAAGTATATAAAGCCGTACACTTATACGCGCGTGCTTGATTCGACAGGGCAGGTTATATTGGAGAATACCGCGAATTCGACGCAGGCAATCAGCGCGGCGTCGGCTTATATAACGGCGGATCTGCTATACGGCGTTGTAAATTCAAGCGTCGGCACGGGCAGGGGCGCAAAGCTCGACTGCGGTATATCGGCCTACGGCAAGACGGGTACCACCGATGACGACTGTGACAAGTGGTTTGTCGGATTTACGCCTTACTATGTAGGAGCGTGCTGGTACGGATTTGACAGTCCCTCCTCACTCTCAAAGGCGGGCATTTCCGGTAATCCGACAATTACCGCATGGAACCTGGTAATGGAGCGTATACACGAGTCTCTCAACGCTAAGGAGCTTGCGAAACCGAATAATGTGGTAGAGGCGCAGGTTTGCGGTTTCTCCGGTATGCTGGCGACAAGAACATGTCCGTCTGACACGGCGTACTTTGTCGAGGGAACTCAGCCGAAAAACTATTGTAATTCCTCTCACGCAAGCAATGCTTTACCGACGCAAATTCCCGTGGAGACTACTCCGTCCCCCGAACCGACAGGCACAGCCGAGCCTGCCGAGAGGACTCATGCTCCTGTTGAAAGCGCCTCAAGCGGCGTATCGGGCGGAGTATCGGGCGGAGTGTCACCCTCTGAAGGCTCCGACGCCGCATCGCCCGGCGTTTCTGATAATAATGACTCGCAGATTGGCGAGGACGCAGTCTCCGGCGGCGACGATGACGGCAGTGATACGGATCAGTTCTCTGACACGCAGGACTATACCGAAACGGAATAATATTCAGAATAATCGACGAGTGTAAATTGTATTGGAAATGAACGGGGCTGTGGCCACAGCCCCGTTCTGCTTTTTGATTTATCCGAACAGGCTCTCGTCGCGTCCGAACATGCTTCCGATATTGATATTGCCAAAGCTGTCCACACGCTTACCGTCCATAAGGAGCTGCACGCGGTCTATTGTGTCAAGCTCCGTCAGAGAGTTCACTATCGCGTATACGGCGAGCTTTTCCTTTTCGGCGGAACCCGCGTTTTTATCAAGAAAGCTTGACTTGAAATTCACGAAACATATATTTTCCGAGGTTTCAACGCTCAAAAGTACCGTATCACTGCTCAGCGCCGGCTCCGTGTTATCGTTGTCCGAGCCCTTTATCAGTTCATTGATAATGTACTGCGCTATCGGCTGCTGGTCGGATACCTTTATTGTACGCAGCTCCTTCACCAGCTTGTCGCTGTTCTTCAGCGGGAAATACAGCGCCACGTCGCGCATCTCGCTGTTGTATGTATCCGTGGATAAATTGATGTCGCTGTCGGACAGATAGCCTATTATACCTCCGTCGGCGGTTGATATATCCTTACCCTCAATTACTACCTTGACGCTGTTTATATTTTCCAGCGCGCAAAGAGATTTAACCACGGCGTACACCGCAAGCACGTCCTTTGTGTTATCGCCAGTCATAAACTCGCTCGTAAAATTTACAACCGCTCTGCCGGTTTCAATATCGTTTACGGATATAAGCTTTGTTTTCTTTTCTATGATACGCTGATACTTGCTGTTGTCGGGTCCCTTCATAAGCTCAGCGATTACAACCGCCGCGAGGGGCTTGTCGCCGCGGTACTTTATTTCACGGCTCTCCGCCACTATGGAGGTGGCTGTTTCATCAAAGAAATACAAATCTCCGACGTATTTTGCGCTGTTTCGGTCAGCGCGCGCCGCGGAGATAATAATTATTATCAGCGCCAACACAAGCGCCGACGAAATCAACGCGGGAATTTTTAAGCTGTCTTTTTTCTCGGGCGTCTTTTTTTCCGTCATGGCCTCTCCTTTCCCAACGCCGCTCCCGTCTTATAGGGGAGCCTTATTGTGAATATACTTCCTATGTCGGACGCGTTCCGCACGTCAACCGTGCCGCCGTGCATAGTTATCGCCTCTTTTGTTATCGCAAGTCCCAGACCCGTGCCTCCGGTATCGCGCGCACGCGAGTCGTCAAGACGGTAGAAACGCTCAAAAATTCTGTCGCGCTCACCCTCGGGTATTCCCGGTCCGTTGTCCTCTATATTTACGGTAAGATAATTGCTGTCGGCGGTTACGTCTATGTGGACAAATCCGCCCTCCGGAGAGTACTTTACGGCGTTGTCCGAGATATTGTAAATCGCCTCGTATATCTTGTCATAGTCAATCAAAAGCGGGTCAAAGACACGGTCATGGTAATCGGTATAAATTACAATATCCTTTGCGTTGGCTATGGGTGTAAGTTTCTTTACCACCTGATTGATTACATTCCTGATGTCCGTTTCCTCTATTTTCAGCGAGGACGCGCCTACGTCAAGCTTTGTAAGCACAAGCAATCTCTCGACTATTCTCGTGAGCCTGTCCACCTCGTCCGACATGTCGGTCAAAAACTCCTTAAGCATTGAGGGGTCGAGATTTTCAGCCGCGACAAGGCTATCGCACATCAGCTTTATTCCCGCCATAGGCGTTTTCAGCTCATGCGACGCGTCCGACACAAATTTACGGCGTTTTTCCTCCAATAAGCCAAGCTCGTCGCACATATAATTCAGCGTTTCGCCCATCTGCGATATTTCATTATGCCCGTGTACATCTATCCGTTTTGAGAAATTCCCCTTTGAAATCTCCCGCGCGACCGCCGTAAACTCCTCCAGCGGCGATGTAATTATATAGCTCATGGCAAGAGAAAGCATGCCTATAAGCAAAACAATCAGCGTACCGAAAACAATAAGGCTTGTCCTCGTTGACGCTATGGTATCGTCAATAGAGCTTACAAGCTCCGCGAGGTACACTCCGCCTATAATATTTCCTCCCGCCATGACAGGCACCGCCACGCTTACAAGCCTCTCACTATTATCGCCGTCGATAATTTCCTCCGCCTGCTCGCCGTCTATCGCGCGTTTTAAGACGCTGCGCATGAACACCTTACCGCTCAACTCCGACTCGCGGTTTGTATCATAGAGTACGGTATAGGAGATATTTGTCACAACGCCGCGGATATTTGTACCCGCAAGACTGTCCTCGACTATTTCCGAGAATTTATGAGCGGTGGCTGAGGCGTCGTTACCCCACGCCTCGGCTATCGTTTCGGATATTATATTCGCTTTCGCAAACATGTTTATTGTTTCACTGCTGTATAAATTCTCACTCAAAAGCCCTATTATGTAAACGCTCATCAAAACAAGAGTTGTCACTGTGATTGCGAGATATGTCGCTATCATCGTAAAACGCATTGAGCTTACAGCGTTTCTTATTCTGTCTTTAAGCTTAATCCTTCTTGTAGTAATAGCCAACACCCCATTTTGTCTTTATATACGACGGCTCCGCCGGATTTTGTTCGATTTTCTCGCGCAGTCTTCTTATATGCACGTCAACCGTGCGCACGTCGCCCGGATAATCAAAGCCCCACGCGATGTCTAAGAGATTTTCTCTTGTATAAACCTTGCCCGGATTTCTCAGAAAAAGCTCAAGCAAATCGAATTCCTTTCCTGTAAGCTCTATGACGTTACCGCGAATAGACACGCGCCTGAAATTGTAGTCAAGAGTTATATCTCCCGATATAATAAGCTTGTCCTTTTCGCTTTTAGGCTCCGGATTGACACGGCGCAGTATAGCCTTTATTCTCGCCGTCACCTCGCGTATGTTGAAGGGCTTGGTAATGTAATCGTCGGCGCCGTATTCCAGTCCGAGAATTTTATCTATGTCCTCACTTTTGGCAGTGAGCATGATAATCGGCACGCTTGAAAAGCCGCGCACCGTACGGCATACGGTAAAGCCGTCCACCTTAGGCAGCATAAGGTCAAGCAGGATAAGGTCTATGGAGCTGTCGTGCGCAAGACGTATCGCCTCTTCACCGTCAAAGGCGGTTATGACCGTATACCCCTCTTGTTCAAGGTTGAATTTTATACCCTTCACCAAAAGCTTTTCATCCTCAACAACTAATATTTTCATTTCCTGTTCGTCCTTTCGTCATTCTGTATATTATATGGAAACTTATTCTTATTTATTCTGTACAGATATAGTCGCGTATATCCTCAAACTTGCCCGAGCTTATACCGGAAACCTTCATAATTTCCTCGATTGCGGCAAACGCGCCGTTTTCCTCACGGTAATCTATAATTCTCTGTGCGAGCGCCTCTCCTATTCCGTTTAATTGGTCAAGCTCGTATACGCCGGCGGAGTTTATATTGATTTTATCGTTTATGACTGCAGCCGCGTCTGATTTATACGCCGGATCATCCTCGTCGGCGGAGGTTTCTATTATGTACGCGTCGTTCTCGAAACGCTCTACCGCCCACCCCGCCGCCGCAAGCGCGACAAACGCGCACACAAGCAAAGCCGCCTTCGCTTTTTTAGTTAAAACCAACATATTATCGCCCCATATCCTTCAGTATATTTATAGTATACCATAAAAATTTTATTTTTCCATATTTTTTTACAAATTCAGTGAAAATTTTATTGCATTATAATTGTAATTTCGGTATAATAGGTATAACGGTAAATTGAGATTTATTTGTTTTTTATAATGGAGGAATTGATTAACGTGAATAACAGAAGGCTTATTTCCATGCTGCTTGCGGTATTTATTTCCGCCGCTCAGCTATGCGCCGCAGCCGCGACTCCCGAGCCGGAGGACGACCCGGGCGCCCAGACCGTTACGTCTGTCGACGGTAAAACAACGGTAATTACCGCCTCGCCGGCTTCCGCTCCCGACGATACCGAGGATGACGACGGCGAAGAAACCGGAAGCGGCGTCCGGGACAGCGCCGAAGCATCCGCTCAGACGTCGCTCGGTTCGGGTATAACAATGGAGGATCCGACGCTTACTCCTCCCGACGTTTCAACCTCAAGCGCGGCATTGCTTATGGACATGAACTCCGGAAGGGTACTGTTCAGCAAAAATCTTGACGAAAGAGTGTTTCCGGCGAGTACCACGAAAATCATGACCGGTATTATCGCGCTGGAACAGGGAAATATGAACGACGTTGTGTCCGCCCCGTATGAGGCTCTGAAGGATATTACCATGGATGATTCGCAGATGGGCATACTTGTCGGCGAGGAGCTGACAATGGACCAGCTTATAAAGGGTATGCTGGTGTACAGCGCAAACGACGCGGCAAATGTAATCGCGGTACACATTGCCGGCTCAATAGACGCGTTTGTGTCGCTCATGAACCAAAAGGCCCGGGAGCTTGGAATGACCGGCACAAATTTTGTGAACCCCTGCGGCTCGCACGACGATAACCACTACACTACCGTACGCGACCTCGCTGTACTGTCAAAGTACGCGATGAAAAACGAGCAGTTTCGGGAAATCGTCAAAATGCCGATTTTCAACATGGATCCGACAAATAAATACTCCATGGCGCGTAATCTTGTAAACACAAATCTGTTTCTGAGTACCTCGCGCTCGTCCTACCACTATTACCCGCCGGCAACCGGAATTAAAACCGGTCACACCTCGCAGTCGGGCTATTGCCTTGTTTCCTCGGCGGAGTATGACGGCACCGCGCTTATGGCGATAGTTATGGGCTGCCAGAACGTCGACACAAAGGAGAAGGCGTATTCGTATATCGATTCGCGCGCGCTGTTTGATTTTGGCTTTGACAACTACGCTCAGCAGACTATCGCGTCCGTGGGCGATATTATTTCAGATTCAAAGGTGAACGAAGCAAAGGACGACATGCGCGTGGCTGTAACCGTGGAAAGCGACGTACTCGCTCTTATACCGAACCGGTCAGGCAGTATCGATGAAATCGAAACCGCCGTAAACCTTCCGGAGCAGCTCAACGCGCCAATCGCAAAGGGCGATGTTCTCGGCGCGGTCACATATACTTATAACGGTATACAGGTCGGAACGGCAAATCTTATCGCGACAAACGACGTTGAAAGAAATAATCTGCTGCATGTGTTCCACCTTATAATGGGAGTGGTTCTGAGTCCGTTTTTTCTTATACCGGCGCTGCTGCTGATTATTATAATGCTGGTCGCGAAGGCTCAAAAGAAAAAACGCGAAAGAAAACGCCGTATTCAGCATATAAAACAGCGTACATCGCAGAGTAATGAAAGCGGTAAGCGTACGCCGGACAGAAACGCGTCGCGTACCGAGCGTGTGGATAAGGAAACAAAAGGTTCAAATTCAAGGTATAAAAAATAAGTACATTTACACCGTAAACGCGCAGGATTTTCCCGCGCGTTATTTTTGCGTACAAAAACGGGCGGATTAAACCGCCGCCCGCTTTTGTATGCCCCGCCCTGACGTTATTTGTTTTTCTGTCGCTTCGGCTATTCGGATACCGCCTTATTTACTGAGTCCTCACAGCTTCTCATCGCAAGAATTGTTTTCCAAAGTAAATCATTCAGCTCCCAGCCCAGCATATCCGCACCGCGTTCTATGACTTCTCTTGAGCAGCCTGCCGCAAAATTCTTACTCTTATATTTCTTTTTAAGACTCTTTAATTCCATATCCCGCACGCTCCTTGACGGGCGCATTTCAGCCGCCGCCCAAATAAGTCCCGTAAGCTCGTCCGTGGCGTACAGAACCTTTTCCATTTCATGCTCCGGTTTCACATCGACTGTCAGCTCATAACCATGCGAACATACCGCATGGATTATATCGTCGCCAAATCCGCCCTCTTTTAACAGCTCGGGCGCTTTTACGCAATGCTCCTCCGGGTATTGCTCAAAGTCTATATCGTGAAGCAATCCTACAATTCCCCAATATTCCTCATCATAGCCAAGTTCACGCGCATACCATTTCATAACGCCCTCAACAGTAAGCGCGTGGCGCAGATGAAAAGCGTCCTTATTGTATTTCTTCAGTAATTCCCATGCGGTATCTCTGTTCATTTTAATCCTCCCCCGCAAAGCTTTATATTATCTAAATATTTTTTAACCTCATCAATATAAATCGCGCCTATTTCGCTCAGCGCGCTTCCCTTTTTAATAATATAACCGATTTCCATAACGCTGTTACGGTTTGTATCGTCATCCTCAAAAGGTACGGCAATATAATCTTCGCCGTTAAGCTCCTCGCATATTATTCCCGAACACAAGGTATATCCGTTTAACCCCACCATTAAATTAAGCATGGTTGCTCTGTCGCACGCCTTTATCGTACGCGGATATTCGTTGTCTGTAAGAATTTCCTCCGCGAGATACGACGACTCCTGTTCCCCTTGTTCAAAGGACAAGCACGGATAATCCTCCAATTCCTCCAATGTAATTGAGCTTTTATCGGCAAGCGGGTGATTTTTCCATATATACACATAAGCATTACACTCAATAAGCCGGTGAAATTCCAAATACTGCTCCCTAAGCATTTTCTCGATAACCCTGCGATTGTAATCGCTCATATAAATTATGCCTATCTCGCTCTTAAACGCGCCTACGTCCTGTATCACGTCGTATGTTTTTTCCTCGCGCACCGCGAACTCATACTCGGTTGTGTCAAACTGCTTGACGGTTTCCACAAACGCTTTCACGGCAAAGGAGTAGTGCTGCGTGGATACGCAAAATTTCCTCTTAATATTTTTCGCGTCCGTATATTTCTCCGCAAGAAGCTCGTATTGCTGATATACCTGACGCGCGTACATTAAAAATTCTTCGCCCTCGTTTGTTTTTATTACGCCCTTGCTTGTGCGTCTGAATATAGTAATACCCGTTTCCCTTTCAAGCTCCTTTATCGCGTTGGTCAGAGACGGTTGAGATATGAACAGCTTCTCCGCCGCCTTATTCATAGACTTTGTTTGCGCTATTGTAAGCGCGTAAAATATCTGCTGCAGTGTCATAATTTACTCCGTTAACATTTCTCCGTCCGCGCAATCTCTAAATCTGGTAAGTATAATCATCGGGGATTCTGTATTCCGTCGGCGTTACTCCGTATTGTTTTTTAAATACTCTTGAAAAATATCCTATATCCTTATAATCCAGTCTTGCCGCGATTTCAGACACCTTCATTGATGTGTTCAGCAAAAGCCAGCCCGCGCGTTTGAGTTTTACCACTGTAAGATAGTCAACAAATCGCAGTTGAGTCTGCACCGAAAAGACCGTACTTAAATATGAACTGTTTATATAAAGCTCCGAGGCAATTGTTTTTTGTTTTAAATCGCTTTCGGGATTATTTAAAATATGCAGAATTACTTCTCTGATTTTTTCATTATTAACATTAGGGAAAAGCTCGCAATATTCTTCAAATAATTCTGTAATTTTATTCTTAAAATAATTATCGTATGTAATACCGTTAAGCATGTCTGTTTTTTCATAAAAGCTTTGATTTGACTTATACAAATCTAACCATTCGTTGCGGCCAAAGATTTCATCAACAACGTTTTTATAAATCCTATTTAAGATATTTTCCGCGGTTGCCGTGTCCGCAAAATTTTTATGAATCTCCTTTAACATATCGGAAATATACGCGTATATTCCGGAGTCTCTGCTTTCAAACAGTTTTATTATTTCCTCAGAGCAATGCGCTCCCGCCTCATTGTTTTTATTGGTCTTATTTTTTATTCTGTCGAATGCCGAATAGAATTGAATTTCTTGAAACGGCGATACAAAATAATCAAAAGCGTCAAGGATTATTCCTTGTCTTGCGTACTCAAAATCCGCATATTTACCGCAAAACGCTATATGTCCTCCCAGCTTTTCTCCCTTTGCCCGCCTCAAAAGCTCCAAGCTGTCCATACCTTTAATGTGTGTTTCGCATATTATAAGGTCGTATCTTTTCCGGCATAATTCACGGTATGCGTCATCTCCGTTATTTACCGTTTTAGAAATTTCAAACTCTGAAATCTCGCCCCAAACACGCATGCTTTTCAATTCTTTCAGCAAATCCTCATCGGCGGAAACAATCATTACTTTATACATGCCGCGCCTCCCTCCGGTACGGTTTTGGAAATATCAATAATTATATATACCGCATATAGGACCTTTCTTGATATTTTTCCACCCACATTGTTTCAGATTATATAACTTAAATAATGACGGGCTTTTTGCCCTTATTGAAAGTAATATCACCGCAAAGCGGGCGCTCCGACTCTTCGGAAATTCTCACCGCTCACCTCATATTTTATATATCACGGCTATTATTCTTAATAAGCCTATGTATTTAGTATGAATTATAACACAATATGTTTTTTATGTCAATATATAGTCCTACATAGCATAAAAACGACATAAAACACTGTCTTTAGCCGTCTTTAGCAATAAGTATGATAAATAATGATTAAGCCGACATTACCAACTGCAAATCAATTTCCATATCATAGCTTGTAACATCGCCTATTACCGATTTTGATATGCCGTGATTTCTGTAACCGAAGCTTTCATAAAAGGTTATCAGCGCCTCTTTGCACGTAAGCGACACTCTCCTTTTGCCGCGTTCCTCGGCAATACTCAGGATATGCTTCATCAGCTTATGAGCAATTCCCTGCTTTCTGAAATCCGGATGAACCGCCAAGCCGAATATGAGCAGATTTTCACCGTTTTCGTCAAAGCCGCCGCCGGCCCGATACAAATCGTCCGTGATATACTTTTTGTCCGACGGACTTCCGTCGATAAGTCCGACAATTTTGCCCTCATACTCAGCCTTAAAAAACCACCGCGGAAAATTCTTTAACCGGTATTCAAACGCTTCGCGGCTTGCCGCCTTTTCCCGCGAAAACGA
>CAZWMB010000010.1:0-35386 GCA_964634635.1 uncultured Lachnospiraceae bacterium | reverse complement strand
CAACAAAAGTTGCTCTGTTTGTCATGCGATTTTCAATGTGCAATCTAACTTCAAATTTTTTTTAGAAAATTTTCATTTTCCTATTGACTTTTAATAGTTAGTCTTTATTTATCGCATAAGCTCATGTATACTTCCTCGGTGCGGCGTGTCATCGCCGCCGCCGTAAATTTCTCCGCAAATATTTTTTTCGCGCCCTCGGACATTCTGTTATACAGCGGCTCGTCCGTAAGCAGCTTTTCCGTCTTTTCCGCTATCGCGGCGGCATTCTGTTTCGGAACCACATATCCGTTCACTCCGTCCGCTATAACTCCGGGATTGCCTCCAAAATCCGATACCACCGCCGGCACGCCAAGACTCATGCCCTCCAGCAGCGCCAGGCTTGTCGCCTCTGTTCCGTAGGACGCGTTTATTTGCACGTCGGTTATATTCATCAGCTTGTCGGCGTCGGGTATAAAGCCGGTAAATATAATCTGCTCCTCACGTCTTAGCGAGCGTACTCTTCCCTTCAGCGTACGCTCATACGAGCCTGTTCCGGCAATATAAAACCGCGCCCTTATTCCGCGTTTCAGCAGCATGTCCGCCGCGTCAATGAAGTATTCATGACCCTTGACGTTCTCAAGCCGCGCCACGATCGATACCGCCTTATAACCGTCCGGCAAAGAAAAACGGCCGCGTATTATACGTTTCTCATCGGAGGAAACCGTCGAAAGCGCGTCAACCCCGTTGAGTATCACTGTAACTTTATTTCCGTCCACTCCGGTATCCGTGAGATTTTGCTTTGCCGCCTGCGCGACGGCTATTATCGCGTCGGAGTAATGATTATTGACCGCTCCGTTTACCGCCTTTCCTATGCCGCGCGAAATTTTCTCCGGCGGCTCAAACACACTGTGGCGCGTATATACAACCTTCGCCCCCGCCTGTCTTGCGGCGATACGCGCGGACATGCTCGCATGCGTATGCACTATGTCAGGCTTTTCTCTCCTGAAAATTTCCCAGAGCTTTTTTACCGCCGCTATGTCGAGAGATTTATCCGCTATACCCCCGACCTCGATCACCGGTACGCTCATTTTGTCAATATACGGCTTTAACAAACTGTTTTCCGGTAGAATTACCTTTACGTCCAGCTTATCACAATCAAAATTCTCCAGTAATGTCAACAGACATTTACCCGCTCCGCCTATATTGGTATCGGAGGATACCTCTATAACCTTAATTTTCATCAGGAATACCTCCGTCGTTCTCACTTATATGTTTCAGCGCCATTCCAAGCGCCATTACCATAAAGAACACCGCCATAACCCTGTAATTGTAGAAGGTGTAGTCAAACATACTCTGTACCAGAAAGCCTATGACTCCGCTTGCCGCCGCGAGCGACAGCATTGAGGTTCGGCTCCTTTTACCGGCAAGCCTGTATGTGTCGGACATTTTTTTCGCAAATACAATCTGCATTGCAAGGAATATACCGAGTCCCGCGGCGCCCGCCTCAACAAGGAGCTGGAGAAAGGTGTTATGCGAGTGCGGAGCGACAATGGCGTTGTACGAGAAAAACGGGTACACCTGCGAAAATTCCGCCTCTCCCATTCCTATACCTCCAAGCCAGTAATGCTTCATCATACCGAGAGTCCCCATCCATATATACACGCGATATGAGGTGGAGGAGTCCTCCAGATCGCCTATACTCATCAGTCTGTCAACTACCGTCTGCGGCATGATAAACGGCAGTACGCACAGTACCGCCGGTATAAGTCCCCACCACTTGCCGTTATAGAAAGTAACGAATATACAGACGCTTATTACAAACCCTATCCAGCAGCCGCGGGACTGAGTCAGCACAAGGCAAAGCCCAAGCACAAGAAACATCGCTCCGTAAGCGTACTTTGACAGTGACCGCCATCTGTCGCGTATCATGTAAACCGCAGCGAACGGCAGTACCAAAAGCAGATACTCTCCGAGTACATTCGGGTTCCCCAGCGTGGAGTACACGCGCATGGTCGAGTCCTCAAACATCTCTTCGTCTATCCACGCATTGGAGGTAGTCCAGCCGAATACGTACTGCAGAACGCCGTACAGCGCCACAAGCGCGCCTGATATTACAAGCAGCTTTACAAGTCCGTAGAGCTGCTCCCGTGTCTTTACGGTATTGATTATAATAAAATAAAAGCCGAGGAACACAAGGTACATAGCCCATACTTTAAGACTTTCCGTCCTCACGAAGGACGCGAGCGACGATACAAGCAGTATCGCGAGCATAAGTATTATGCATTGCCCAACACCGTCAAAACGCCATTTAAAGCTCTTATACGTTACCGATTTTATCAAAAGCGACAGTCCTGTCCACAGGCATAGTCCCGCAAGCGCCATTGTCGGCACAAACGGCGCAAGAAATACCGCCGCGAATACACCCGTTACGGGCGCGTACAGTACAAGCAGCAATCCGAACAGCGCGAACGGCAGTACGGCGCCGAAAATATTTATTTCCGCCGCTATACCTGTAAGAAGTCCGAGAATAAGACCAAGCTCAAGCCGTATGCGTTCGTGCGTCAGCGGCTCGCTGTAAAATTCAAAATCAAGATTTTTAAAGCCCGCGGCGCTCTTTACAATATCCGCGGTCTTACTCGAATTTAAAAAGGACATAAGATTGAAATTAAATACGCACAGCAGCGCTCCTATCACACCTACCGCCGCCGCGATTTTGGAAAAACGCATACCTCCAACGCAGTACCCCGCGCCCATACCAAACAGCATCAGCCCGAAAAAGCGGGTATTTACAGCCATAAAATTGTGCAGATACGTCCTTGACCAAGAGCAAAGAACACTGCTTCTTATATCATTTTTAATAAATTCGCCGAACCTGTTTTTCAAGAGATCCGCCAACGCGAACGGTGAAAAGCAAATCCTGCCGGAAACAGTATTTCCCACTTCGTCCTTTCCGACGCGTCTCAGTGCGCCGAGCAGCACGCTCCTGTTCCACGAGCCTGACACGGCGTTATAGATTTTCATAAACAGAGAATACGTCCCGCTGCTCAAAAACGCTCCCCAAAGCCATCTGAAAAACGAAACAAGCGAGGTTAAGATCAAGCTGTTCATCTACTCACTCCTTTTCCTTAATAAATTTTTTACACCGTCCGCGTCCATGACAAGAACAAGTATTCCGTATACAAGCGCTCCGGTAAGAGCGCACGCGCCGCATATAATTATATTGCCGACAAGTCCGCCGAGTCTTACGGCGGCAAGGCTGTACACGGCGTACACCGCCGCGCCCATGAGCGCCGCGGCTATAACGCATTTCAGCATACATATCACGTCGGATTTTTTTATCAAATCGGGATACCTTCTCGCCATGCAAATCCAGTTGAGAGCCGCGTTTGTAACCGACCCGCAGGCGGTAGCGACGGCAAGTCCGTTTGTGGACATTAAATTATACAGCACAAACGCGAGAACTATATTTACCGCCATACTTATGATTGAGTTGCGCATAGGAGTGCGGCTGTCCTTGAAGGAAAAAAACACCTTAGACAACACCTCGTTCAATCCCAGTCCGAGCATTCCCGCGCAATAGCGCTTCAGGAGCGCGCTTATCGCCTCGACGCCGCCGTCGCCCATTTTACCGTAATGGAATATTATAAAAGAAATCGGCTTTGACAGTATTATAAATCCCGCCATAAGCGGCGCTATCACAAGCGCTATGGCGCGCAGCGACGACGACGCAAGCGACTTTGCCTCGCTGTCGTTTCCGTCCGCGACAGCCCGCGCAAGCTTCGGAAATATCAGGTTTGTCACAACAAAGCTGAATACTCCGACCATTATTGTGTACAGCCTGTTCGATTGCTGTATATACGTCACCGCCGCGTCTATATTTGAGGCGAAGCGCTGATTTACAATAGAGTACAGAGGCTGCACCCAAGTCGCTACCAGCATGGGTCCGGCAAGACGCAAGGTCTGCTTTATATCCTCGCTTTTAAAATGAAAATCCGGACGGTATCTTACGCCGAATTTCCTTATCCACGGTATTTGTATTAAAAACTGCAGACTCCACGCGATTACCATTGTTACCGCCAGTCCGTATATGCCGAAACGCTTTCCGAGCGTCACATAATACAGTATTATAGCCAGATTTGAAACAAGGCTGATGACCGACGGTATTTTGTATTCCCCAAACGACTGCAAAAGCCCCACAAACGAGAACGCCAGTCCGGTAAAGATTATCATAGGGAACATTATAGCGGTCAGCCTCGCCGCAAGCGCGTGCTTTTCACCGGTATAATTTGTCTGCATCGACACCAGCGTACCGGAAAATATTATTCCGAGCGCCATAATCAGAAAGGACGCGCACAGTATCAGCGTCACAAATTTATTTACAAATTTCATAGCGTCGTCCTTGCCGCGCTTAGACATTATATCATTGAAAACAGGTATGAACGACGCGGAAATAACTCCGCCTATAACTATGTCGAACAGCAGCGTCGGCAGCGTGGACGCCGTCAGAAACGCGTCCGACTCCATTCCCGAGCCGAAGTATGCCGTGAGGAGAGAGTCCCGCGCAAGTCCAAGCGCCTTTGAAAGCACGGTCGCCATTGCCATAAAGCACGCCGTAAGCAGAATTCCGTTTTTTTTCTTACTCAATATCGGCGCTCCCCCTCTCGTACAGCTCAATGGCATACTTGCCGTTAAGCCGCGCCTTTTCTTTCAGCGCGCCGTAGTTCTCTCTCAGCGCGTTTTTTATATTATCGTATTCCGATATACATTCGTCAAGTAATTTTTTGAGAGCCTCATACGTCATGTTCTCTACCGTCAGGCAGTAGCGCTGACCGGTGTATTCCATAAAGCTGCTTATTTTGGGGTCGTATACTATACCGATAAGAGGCACAATATTTACCGCCGCGTATATGAGCGTGTGCAGACGCATACCTATACACAGGTCAAAGCATTTCATAACCGACAGCATGTCCTCCACATTATATCCGCGCTTTACTATTAAGGATCCGTTTTTCATTTTGCGCTTTATGCTCTGCATAACGGGTAAATCGCGGTTAGGCTGCATGGGCAGAAAGACGGTGTAATATCCGTACCTTTCAAACGCGTAGTCGCACGCGCGAGCAAGCTCGGTTTCAAACCCGGCGTCCACGCCCTGCCAGCGTCTTACAGACACGCCGAGCAGCTTCACTCCCTTCGGTACGCCCTCGTCCCGCAGAATTGCCCTGCCCTTCGTTTCGTCCGCAATGTCAAGGCCAAGAGCGGGGTCGGCGGTAACCGCCACGTTTTTATTTGTGACCCCTATCCCCCGCAAAGCCTCGAGTGCGCCGTAATCACGCAGGGTTATAAGGTCTACCCTATCAAGAGTTTTTCTTGTTATGGCGGCGTTCCGCTTACGCTCCAGCGGTCCTATACCGTTTGAATACAGCATGACGCACAGCTTTTTTGCCAGCGCGAAACGTATAATCATAAGATAATACCACAGAGATTTTGTGCTTGTCCTGTCCTGCATCAGAGTACCGCCTCCCGAGATAAGCATCTCAGCCTTATTCATATGCGATAATATACGCGGAATATTGAGCCGGCTTATCGCCTTAACGCGATAATATTTCATTGTTTCCTGAGGATTTGCGCTCAGAACGACTATATTGGGGCTTTCCTTGTAGCGCTTCAGGTCGGAAATAATCGCTTTTAAAAGCGCGTCGTCACCGCTGTTTCTGAAACCATAATAGCCTGAAATAAGTATTTCCCTGTTTTTCTTCAGCGCCCAGTCGTATACGCGTATGCTATCCTCCGCCATACGGCTGACGGAATAGTCGCTCTTTATAAGCTCCCTGCCGTACACGCCGAGCGCGCGCTGCTTTTCGGCGGTCATAGAGAAGAATTTCAGAATGTCGCGCGCTATCAGCTCCGCCGTCGGCATTTCACATCCGCGACAGCAGAAATTTGTGCCTATACCTACCGACAGCTTGCTTTCATCAAATAAGCCTATATATCCCTCATTACCGGCTATTATGACAGGCTTTTGCGCCGACATGGCCTCCAGCGCGGCGCGGCTTACTCCTATAAAAAGCCTGCATGGCGCGATAAGCTTGTTAATATCCGTACGCGCTCCGGTGAGTACTATTACCTCCCTGCCAAGCCCTTCGTTTACGCGTTCAGCCATAGTTTTTACATTGTTAAAGTCGTCGCCCGCGCCGATTATTATTACCTTCAGTTTCTCAATCTGTCCGTCAATGACCGGTATCGCCTCTATGAGCCGCTTTGCGGCAAGACTGCGCGACTCGTCCAGACGGCTGACATATGTTATAACGTTGTCGCCGTCCTTTATGTCAAGCTCCGCTTTAATGTCCGAGCAATCTGTATCCGGCGAAAATTTGTCGGTGTCGATACCGTTTATTGTTACGTTTATATCGCCCTCCGGAATATTGTAGTTGTCCATAAGATATGTCTTTATATCCTCGGACACCGCAACGGTTTTTTCGCCCCAATCGGTAATGTATTTCAGCCCGTAGCCTACGTTAAACACCCAGTGCGCCGTCGTTACAAACGGAAACCTCATAAACTTGCGGAGCTTTCCGAGAATAAAAGACGGTATGCGCGCGTGGGAGTGAACTATGTCAATCTTCTCATTGCGTATGATGCGCTTTAAAAGCATTGCGGCGCGCAGCATATTCAGAGGCTTTTTGTTCTGAAGAGGCGCCCTGTAATGCTTTATGCCGGCATCCTCAAGCTCCTTTACATACACTCCGCCGTTGGAGGTCACAATCACATTATAGCCTTTGCGTTTCAGCTCCTTCGCAAGCTCTACAACATGCGTTTCCGCTCCGCCGATATTCAGCTGCATCAATGATAAAAGGATATTAGCTCCTTCCTTCAATCCAATCACCGGCTCCTTCCGTATACTAATATACATACTCATGTATATTATACCAATAAGACCGGAAAATAGCAAGTATTTTGTGTATAAATCGGAAAATCCTGTATTTCTACCGGTTTATTACCTCTCCGATATTGTTTATCTGAATGGATATTGTGCCGTCCTCGTTGTTTATAAACTCAATGTATTTGCTGTCGCGGTAATATTCCGCGGGGAATGTAATCTCAACGCCTATGTCCGTTATAATTTTTACGTCGGACGCAAGCTTTTTTGTCATATAGCTGTTTACCTCGACGCGCTCCGGCACGTTCGCCTTTTCTATCTTTTCCATGAATTCCTCCCTCATAACCGGACGCCCGTCAAATATTCTCTCGGCAACCTTATTTGTTTCTATGTAATCGTTTTCCCCTTCCTCTACGCTGTCCGTTATGTACTCCTTCAGCCTTGACAGTGTTTCAAGCTTGTCCCCTCCGTTATTCTCGGTAACCTTCTGCGCGATTTTCCTTACGGCGTTCACGGATTCCCTCGATGAGATGTCGTATACGCACTCCAGCAACAACTCCGCCATAAGGTCGGCGGTTTCGCCATCGATTTTGCGGCGCTTGCTCGCGTACTTTATCGAAAAATCATCCTCGTGCACAAACGCGCACTCGCTGATTTTCTGCGCTGCGCCGGGCAGAATTGCGTAGTGATTTATAATCTGATTTTTTATTTTTCCCTCCTCCTGCACAACCTGATGCGTATAACCGATTTTGTTATCGCATTTCAGTACCGCAAGCACGGGACGCTCGTTTATAAGGCAGTCCGCGACAATCAGGTCGGAGGAGTCTGTTTTTTCCGACCGGCTTATACCCTCGTATACGCGCCTTGCTATAAACCGCGACAGCGCGGCAAAGGACGCGCTGTCCTTCATGTACTCAGCCATCCGGTACTTAAAGCCGCTGTTATTCGCAAATTCTCCGCTGCGCATTCCGGCGTCCTCGTAAAGCTTTTCTATGTGCTTAGTGATAAACGCGTTTACGCTCGCGTCCGATATGTCAAGCTCCTCGTCGGAATACACGCTTACACCCGAGTTCGCGTCTAAAATATGTAAAATCGCTCTTTTTATTGCCGCTATCATTTCAAATACCATCCTTTCCTTCTGACTGAATAATTGTATCACAAATTTTCCGTATTGACAAGAAAATAAAATTTTTATATACTGATTTCATGGGAGTGGTAATAATGGAAATTTATAAGGACAAAAACGCGGACATAGACGCGCGTGCGGACGATTTGCTTAAGCGTATGACAATCGAGGAAAAGATCGGACAAATGCTGCAGGTCAGTTACAACGCCGTAAGTCCGGAGGAGTATGAGGAGTTTAAGACGCTCGGTATAGGCTCATTTCTGCACGCGCTCGGCAGCGAGGCTGAGGATATACGTAAAAAATCGGAGAATACACGTCTCGGTATACCGCCGCTGCTTGGTATTGACGCGATACACGGTCACTGTCTGCTTAACGGCGCGACCGTATTTCCGTCGCAGCTCGCCATGTCATCCGGCTTTAACCGGGAGCTGATACGTGAAATGGGCGCGGCGACGGCGAAAGAAGTCGCGGCTGACGGTCTGGATTGGACATTCTCTCCCGTACTCTGTATCGCGCGCGATTTGCGCTGGGGCAGAGTGGACGAAACCTTCGGCGAGGACAGCTATGTCGTTGGAGAGCTTGGTAAGGCTATTATAGAGGGCTACGAGCGGGATAATCTGATTATAGCGTGCGCAAAGCATTACCTCGCCTACGGTGAGGCGACGGGAGCGCGCGACGCATACGACACGGAGGTTACGGAGCGTAAAATCCGCGAGGTTTTTCTGCCTCCCTTTGAAAAGGCCGCAGACGCGGGCGTAGGGTCCGTTATGGCAAGCTACGGCTCCATCGACGGTCTGCCGGTTACGGTAAACAGGCGTCTTCTCACTGAAATACTGAAAGAGGAGCTTGGATTTGAAGGCTTTATCGTCACGGACTGGGAAAACGTGCGCTCGCTTGTAACCAACCAGCACATAGCCGACAGTCTTACCGACGCGTCAAGGCTCGCCGCGGAGGCAGGTATTGACATGAGTATGAACACGCCGGAATTTTACGATTGTATGCTGTCGCTTATAAAAGACGGGAACGCTGAAAACAGGGACGATAAAATTGACCTTAATATTATCGATAACGCTGTACGCCGTATTTTGAAGGCTAAATTCCGTCTTGGACTTTTTGACGGTAAAAAACGTCCCGACAAAAGCGTTATAGGCTGTGACGAGCATAAAATACTAAATCACAAAATAGCGCGCGAAAGTATTGTATTACTTAAAAACGACGGCATACTCCCCCTTGATCCCGCAAGCGTAAAAAGCATTGCCGTAGTCGGTCCCAACGCGGACGATGTACGCGCCATGTACGGCGACTGGACGTATTTTTCGCATCCCGAACCCAAGGACAACCCGTCTCCGCTCGGCGACTGTTACACGGTACTGCGCGGTATGCGCGCCGTATTTGGGGAAACTAAAATTTTATACAGCAAGGGCTGCGATATATATGGCGAAGAGAACTGTATCGACGCCGCCGCGGACGCGGCCGGTCAAACCGACGCCGTCGTGTGCGTTATAGGCGACTGCCTCGCGCAGAACGGCGAGTATCGCGACAGAGCCGATTTAAATTTATCGGGCTATCAGCTTGAGCTTGTCAAACGGCTTGTCCAAACGCAAAAGCCTGTCATAGCGGCGCTTGTAAACTGCAAGCCGTTGTGTATTCAATATCTTAAGGAGCGCTGCGCCGCTGTTATAGAAACCTTTAACGGCGGAGATTTCGGCGGTCTTGCGGCGGCGGAGCTTATTGCGGGCAAATTCTGTCCCAGCGGTAAGCTGTCGGTTTCCTTTCCGCAAAGCGGAGCGCAGACGCCCTGCTATTACAATGACTATACCGGCTGGCACGGCGGGCGGTACGTTGACCTGAAACGCGGAAACGTGTACGATTTTGGCGACGGATTGTCGTACACGAGCTTTACATATACAAACCTGCGTCTGTCAAAAAGCACGGCGGGCGCGGAGGATATAATAACGGTTTTCGCGGACATAAAAAACGACGGCGCAATGGACGGTATGGAAACAGTATTTTTACTCGTCAACGACAAGGTCAGCTCCATACTCACGCCAAGGCGCGAGCTAAAAGGCTTTGATAAAGTATTTATAGAACGCGGGGACACTAAAACTGTCGAATTCACGCTTGACATAAAAAAGGACCTCGCCATTGTTATGCCCGGCCTTGAAAGCACAGTTGAAAAAGGCGAATTTGAAATTATGGTCGGCGGCAGCATCAAAGATTATCTTTCAGTAACTCTGACTGTCATATAATTATGAAAATACACGCAAAAAACCGCCGCGTTGGGACTCAATGTGTAAAAGCAAAAAATCGAAAAGATGAAAATGTCATCCTTTCGATTAAATATCATCTTTGCGATTTTTGAGTACCGCTTTATTACGAACACCGCGTCCGCGGCGGTTTTTACCTTACCTGTTTATATTTTTTATTGTGTAATACGCGCGCTTATTGTCATACATCATATTGTCCGCGCGTTCCATGGTCATTGAGAAATTCCTGTCTTTTTCTTTGTCAAATTTCGCGTAGCCGATTGACATGGAAATCATAAGTCCGCTGGTCTTGTTATTAAGCTCGGCGGTTTCATTGATGCGTTTCACAAAATGTCTTATATCCTCAAGCGAGCAATCCTTAAGTATAACCGAGAATTCATCTCCGCCGACGCGGTAGCCTATAAATCCGGCGCCCGCCATCGCGTCCTTCAATACCTGCGCGGATTTCTGTATATACAGGTCGCCGGTCTGATGTCCGCGGGTATCGTTAATATTTTTCAGACCGTTAAGGTCAATCGTCACAATGGAATAACGCTCCGTATTTCCGTTTTCTATATTGTGCAGATCCACGGCAAACGCGTTTTTGTTCTTCAATCCGGTAAGCGCGTCGGTGTTGGACGAGTCCTGATACAGCGGATTTGATATGCGTTTGAATATACGGTTTGAAAACTTTATGGATATAATACAGCACAGTATAATAATTATCGCCGCAAGTATACTCAGCAAAATATTATACACGCTCACTCTATTCGCGTCTATCGCTATACATATTACCGCTCTGATATTCTTATATCCGTTATTGTTTATAGGATAAAAATTCACATATCTGACGCCGTCATCCGTATGAAAAAAATCGCCGTTGCTCACATAATTGGTGACATATATGTCCTTTATACGTTTCTCGATACGCTTGCTTATATGCGAGTCCTGCGTTATGGTTCGCTGATCTGTGCTGCGTTTTGTACCCAAAATATATTGCAGCTCGCCGTTGTCATCCCTTCTGACAAGAAATATCTCGGAAACAGCCATGTTTTCATTTATTATGGAAAGATAGCTTGTAACCGCGTTATATGTAGCCTCCGGTACCTCGTCAAGATACAGTTTATCGTCAATGTGCGACTCAATAGTATTGAATGTAAGATTTGCGCGCTCGTTATAGGTGTCAGCGAGCAGCGACAGCATTGTTTTTGCCGCAACAAAATATATAACAGAGCAAGACAATACTATAAGCGTACACGTAAGGAGCGACACCTGAACATTGACCTTCTCCATATTTTTCTTAACAAACCTCTTCACCTTTTCCATTGCCATTTCCCCTTTATAAGCTATAATCCACTTACTTATTATATTATACACCGTATTATATGTTTGTTCAATAAATTATGTCAACTTGAAATCTTTTTGTAATATGCTGCTCGCTTGCCGCCGCGCCGCTCAGGGCCGGTTCATATTTGAGCATACCGTTATCCACGCGCCGGCGTACAGGCGCTTGAGCGCCTGTCTATAATAATTATACATGATTTTTATGGCGAATTCAACAGTCTTTTGATGATTTTTTTCTTTTTTATGTACAAAATTAACATTCCTTTTTTGTTAGCTATGCCTAAAATGTAATTATTTTTTTACGGCTGTAATATACATAAACGAGGTGATATTATGTTTCGCGGACACAATCTAAGACAGAAAGAGGTTATAAATATAAGCACCGCGGAGCGGCTCGGCTGTATACGCGACGTGGAAATAAGCGAGTCAACAGGAAACGTGGAGGCGATTATAGTTCCGAGACGCGGACTTTGCCCGGGCAGACTGTTCGGAGGCGGCGAGCTGATTATTCCATGGAGCGCGATAGAGGCAGTCGGCGAGGAGGTTGTGCTTGTACGTCTTTTTGAGTCGGGTCTGCCCGAAAATTGTAAAGAAAACTTAACTTGAACAGCGGCGCCGCACGGTGTATAATATACACATATAAATACAATGAACAGGAGAAAATAATAATGAAGTGTCCTTATTGCGGTTTCCGCGAAAGCAAAGTAATTGACTCGCGTCCGACAGACGAAAGCAACTCTATACGCAGACGGCGCGAATGTCTTAAATGTCAGAAACGTTTTACTACATACGAGAAGCTTGAGTCCATCTCGCTTGTGGTTGTGAAAAAGGATCAGTCGCGTCAGCAGTACGACAGGGATAAAGTTCTCAAGGGTATTATTACAGCATGTGAAAAACGTCCTATATCTCTTTCTCAGATGGAAAAAATCGCGGACGATATAGAAGGCGAGCTTTACCAGTCCATGACGCGTGAAATCGAAAGCACCATGATTGGCGAAAAGGTTATGGAAAAGCTAAAAAGGCTTGACGAGGTGGCGTACATACGCTTCGCCTCCGTATACAAAAGCTTTGACGATATTAACACATTTATGTCGGAGGTACAGGGACTTATCAATGACAAGAGCTGATTTACGTATTGACTTACACACACATTCCACCGCCTCGGACGGAACTCTTAGTCCGGCGCGGCTTGCGGAAACGGCGGCAGAGTACGGCCTTATCGCCATAGCTCTTACCGACCATGACACAGTTGACGGCGTCGGTGAGTTTCTGTCGGAGTGCGGCAGGCTCGGCATAGAAGGTATCGCGGGAGTTGAAATAAGCGCCGAATACAGCAAGGAAATGCATATTCTGGGGTTGTATGTCGATTACAAAAACGCCGGTCTTTGCGAAAAGCTCGCCATGCTGAAAAACAGCCGCGCGGCGCGTAACCGAGAAATGCTCAGGCTAATACGTGAAAACGGTATGGATATTACCGAGACGGATATACTCTCACAAAAGGAAGGCGCAGCTCTTAACAGCATCGGCAGAGCGCATATAGCCCGCGCAATGGTTGAAAAGGGGTACGCCTCCGATACCGGCGACGCGTTCAGCCGCTTTCTTAAAAAGGGCGGACGCTGCTACGTAAAACGCGTAACCTGTTCGCCCAAGGACGGCATACAGCTTATTAAAGCCGCCGGCGGTATCGCGGTTCTGGCGCACCCGGTGTTTATAACGCAGGACTATGACGAGCTGTACGCGCTTTTGTCCAAGCTCGCCGAATACGGTCTTGACGGCGTGGAATGTTTTTATAATTGTTACACCGGCGAGTTTTCTGACATGTGCTGCAAAATCTGCGACAGGCTGAATTTGCTTAAGACCGGCGGCAGCGATTTCCACGGCGCAAACAAGCCCGATATTACGCTCGGACACGTATCCGCGGGATATGTTCCTTACAGCCTGCTTGACAGTATTAAGACAAAAAATAATTTATAATTACGGTATATTTTCTATCTTTTCACTTCCGGTCAGAGCGGTCATATTTTTCATGCCGTTCCAAAGGAAGGTTTTTATGTACGCTGTTTCGTCGCGTTTGGACAGGCTCGCGCTGCATTCCGTCGCGCCGCTGTCTACTCTGACTGCCTTTATTTCAAGCATTCTTCCGGAGCTATCGTAAGACGCGGCCATGTATTGGGCAGATTGAGTCAGATTGCTTATCGAGGCGAAAAGCTTATAGCTGTTTCCGTCATCCTCAACGCTTGTGCTGACCGATACCGCTTCATCCGTTTCCGCAACGCGTTTTACGGCTGTAACAGCCTGATAAAACCTTTGTCCCGAAAGAACGCCCGTTGTCCATGACAGAGGAGTTTCCGCCACCCCTTTTGAGAGCGCGTGTATTACATTTCCGCTGTCCGAATATATTGCCACATGGTCGGTTTTTCCGTCGCTGTCATAATCAAAGAATATCAAATCCCCCGCTTTCAGCAGCGAACAGTCGTCATAGCTTTTCAGCGCTGTGTAATCTACCGCCGTACCGTAGCTTTTTTGGCTTTCGGCATTACCGATTGACATGCTTATTCCAACGCTGTTACATACGTACCACACCAGACCGGAGCAGTCAAAGGAGTCGGGTCCTATACGGCTGCTCGACGAATACGGTTTACCGATATGTTTGCGCGCTTCGCTTACCAGCTCGTCTCCGCTTGCCGCCCTTGCTTCCGACAGCGGCAGCAGCGCAAGTACCGCGGTCAGACATATAAGCAAATTTACAATTCTTTTTTTCATAATTTACACCTCCTGTAAATCTGTTTATCTTATTGTAACGTTTTACACCGGATTTGTAAATCGCAATATCAGGTAAGAAAGTAAAACTAAGCCATATGCCGCGTAGCTTTAACTTATTTAAGTATCAAAAAAACGCTCCGGTCGGTTCCGAAACGCTTTTTATTTTGCTGTTATTGAAGTTTTGCCGAGTTTACCTTTATGCCGGGTCCCATTGTAGACGCCACAACAACGCTTCTAAGGTACTGACCCTTCGCCGCCGACGGCTTAGCCTTTATAATAGCGCCCATAAGAGCGTTAAAGTTCTCCGTAAGCTTTTGCGCGCCAAAGGACGCCTTACCGATAGGGCAGTGAATTATGTTGGTCTTATCGAGACGATACTCAATCTTACCCGCCTTAATCTCATTTATCGCCTTTGTAACGTCCATTGTTACCGTACCCGCCTTCGGCGACGGCATAAGTCCCTTGGGACCGAGCGACTTACCAAGACGGCCGACAACGCCCATCATGTCCGGCGTCGCTACTACAACGTCAAAATCAAACCAGTTTTCACCCTGAATTTTCTGTACAAGCTCAGCCTCGCCAACATAATCGGCTCCGGCAGCCTGCGCCTCCTCAGCTTTTGGTCCTTTCGCAAATACAAGTACTCTCGAAGTCTTGCCCGTACCGTGCGGCAGCACGATAGCGCCTCTTACCTGCTGGTCCGCATGTCTTGAGTCAACGCCCAATCTGATATGCGCCTCAACGGTTTCGTCAAATTTTGCCTTTGAGGTCTTTACCGCAAGCTCCATCGCCTCCTCTGTATCATACAGCTTAGACCTCTCTACAAGCTTTGCGCTGTCCTTATATTTTTTTCCTCTAAACATTTCAAATCCTCCTCCGTGGTCAAACGAGTTTTCTCTCCCACTATCTTCATAAATTAGTCGCCAATCAAAACGCCCATACTTCTGCAGGTACCGGCAATCATGCTCATAGCAGCCTCTACGCTCGCCGCGTTAAGGTCGGGCATTTTCTGTTCCGCTATGGCCTGAAGGTCAGCTTTCGAGATTGTCGCTACCTTTGTCTTGTTCCGCACGCCGCTGCCGCTCTGAATTTTACAACCCTTTTTGATTAAAACCGCCGCCGGCGGAGTTTTGGTTATGAAGGAGAATGATCTGTCCGCATAAACCGTAATAACCACAGGAATAATCAGACCCGCGTCCTTCGCTGTCTTTTCGTTAAATTCCTTCGCAAACTGCATTATGTTTACGCCGTGCTGTCCGAGCGCCGGACCAACAGGGGGAGCCGGGGTTGCTTTTCCGGCAGGAATTTGTAATTTAATATAACCTGCAACCTTTTGTGCCATAATGGCCACCTCCTTGAAAATTTATAGCTTACCGCTATATGTGGTAATTGCGAGCGTCTTACGCTCTCCCACTGTCACCAGAGGGATATTATATAAACGGAGCCTGTCCGTCTAAAACGTTTTTGTCGCTTAGTCTATATGCTCAACCTGAGTGTAATCAATCTCAACCGGAGTTTCGCGTCCAAACATCGAAACTGAGATATTAATCTTGCGCGTTTCATTGTTGATACCCGTAACAGTACCGGAAAAGCCTTCCATCGGTCCCGACTTAATAGATACTGTATCTCCCGCGGCAAAGTCGATTTCCTTCATGCGTACGGTTTCCACGCCCATACGCTCGATTTCATCGTTTGAAAGCGGAACGGGCTTGGAACCCGGTCCGACAAAGCCTGTAACTCCGCGTGTGTTTCTGACTATATACCAGCTTTCGTCCGTCATAATCATTTTGACCATAACGTAGCCGGGAAAAAGCTTGCGCGTGACTACCTTTTTTTTGTCGCCGCTGTCCTCAATGACATCCTCGGTCGGTACGCGCACATCAACAATCAAATCCTGCATACCACGGTTTTCAACAGATTTCTCAATATTCGCCTTTACCTTGTTCTCATATCCGGAATACGTGTGAGCCACATACCATTTTGCTTCTTCTGCCATAACCGCTCTCCTTCCCTAACAATTAAAACCAAATTTACAGTATGTCAGTTAAAAGCTGGAACAATTTGGCAAAAGCCACGTCAAGTATGGACAGTATAATTGTAATTATAATTATAAAGGTTATAATTACTCCCGTGTTATGAATAAGCTGTTCCTTTGTGGGCCATGTAACCTTTTTCAGCTCCGCCTTTGTATCCCTAAAAAATCTCTTCGCTCTCACGCCGAAACCCGCTTTTTTTGTTATATTTGTATCAGCCATTTTCAATACTCCTTAATTTTTTTACTTTGTTTCCTTGTGTAGAGTGTGCTTTCTGCAGAATTTACAGTACTTATTCATTTCAAGCCTGTCCGGGTCGTTCTTTTTGTTCTTCATTGTATTGTAGTTTCTCTGCTTGCACTCACTGCATGCCAATGTAATCTTTACTCTCATTTTCTTTACACCTCCGCGTTTATCTGTATAAGCCCTTCCAAGCATAAAAAAAAGAGCTTTTCATTCGAGCAAAGATATTATACCATCAATAACGCGCGATGTCAAGCCTTTTTTAATTTTTTTAGTAAATCGTAAATTCCCAAAGTAAATTCCGGTATTTTATTGTCCTCTGCCGTTTCTTGGATCAACAAGTCCCGCGGGAGTCGCGCGCGGAGTCGCCGTCTGTGTCGCGGGCGGCGCGGTGGGTTCAGCCGAGGGACGCTGCGCAAGCTCCTCCTCTAAGGACGCTATCTCATCGCTCAGCTCGGCAATCTTGTCGTTTAACTGATTTATCCGGTTCTTTAACTGAGTATTTTCAGCAACAGCCGAGGATATTTTTTCCATATCCTCGCCGTTCCCCGCCACCAGCCCGACGCAGTATAGCGCCAGAACGGCAGCTGCGGCGGCACAGCAAAGTATAACCCATATTCTTCTCCTTTTTTTCTTTTTTTTCAGGCTGAATTTGCTATAATCCGCCATAAGCTTTTCACCTCGTAACATATTCTATTTTAATTTTACCACACTTTTCGCGGAAAATAAATATAAATATTTATCCTTTACCGGTTTTTTCAGAATTTTTTCCATAGCTCTGCCGTAAAGCTCTAACTGCTTTGCGTACCGCCGGGCGACAGCCTCCTGCTCCTCCTTTGTGGAGCAGCGGTCGGTTTTGTAGTCCACCAGCGTCAAATTACCCTCGCCGTCCTCAAAATACAGGTCTATAATACCCTGTACAATAATTGTGTCCTCAGGGTCGGCGGCTATATCGCTGTCATATTCGTCCGCCCGTATTTCAATCTCAAAGGGCTTTTCACGGTACACCTTCCGCGCGGACAGCACAGCCGCGCCGGTATCGCTTTCAAAAAATCCGCATACATTTGAGCATATACGCTCAGTCAGCCTTCTGTCCGCCGTTATTTCGGGACGCAGCTGTCCGTCGGCGGCTATACGCTCTATTTCCGCCGCGACAAAGTCCTGATAATTCTCCTTTTCCAGACCGCGCATACGGTCTATATCAATGTACGACATAACCTGATGATGCGCGGTACCGATTTCCGCGCCGAGCCTTTCACTGCGCATAAACGACGGCTGACGCGTCATATAAACCGTGTTTTCCTCCCTCTCGCTTTCCGCGTCCGCCATCTCTTTTATAGCGGTTACAGACGTCTTGGCGGGTATCGCGCCGCCTCGGTGAGCGTAGGAAAACTCCAGAATACGCCGTACTCCCTCGCGCAGCTTATCCGTCTCCAGCGGTATAAAATCCTCTTCCGTATCTTTTTCATCACTCTTATGCGTCAGCACAGATGCTTTCACGTCATGACAGTCCCAGTACCTGCCGTCCGACAGCACAGCCGGTATTATCCAGTCGGCGTAGCACGACGCGTCCTCCGCGACATTAGGCATAAGCGGCATATTTTCATAGATACCGCGTTCCTCCGCCGTCGCTTTTTCGTACTCCTCATCGTCCTTATACGCGCGCGACGCCGTCACAATCAATTTTTCCTTAGCGCGCGTCATAGCCACGTACATAAGCCTCATTTCCTCCGAGCGGTTCTCTCTGCGTTCCTCGTCGGCTATGCATCCGGTAAACTGCAAACGCTTACGATACATATTATCATAATTAAAATAGTCTATACCCATTCCTATGTCATTATGCAGCATTACCCGTGAGTCGCCGCGCGACGCGCGCCCTACCGCGCTTTGACACGTACCGGCAAGAAACACAATCGGAAATTCCAGTCCCTTGCTCTTGTGAATGGTCATTATGCGCACCACATTATGGCTTTCGCTTATGAGATTGGCTCCGCTTATATCCTCGCTGCGCCTGCCTATACGCTCAATATAACGTATAAAATTAAATATGCCCTTAAATCCGGATTTTTCGTATTTCCGCGCCCGCTCGTACAGCAGCCTAAGATTTGCCTGCGCCTCGTCGCCGCCCTCCAGCGCGCCCATGAAATCGTAAAAGCCCGTTTCCTCGTACAGCGTCCATACAAGGGCGGCAATCGGCTTTATTTTGGCGTACGACCGCCACCTGTCAAGGCTCTCCGTAAATCGCCGGCATTTTTCACGGAGTTTTTCGTCCTCGGCGCTCAAATTGTCCTCATTGTACCTGTATCCGCGTACCGCCTTATAGAGCGAATCGTTTCGGCGCGCTATTTTTATCCGAGCAAGCTCTGTTTCGGTAAAGCCGCCTATGGGAGAGCGCATAACGCTCACAAGCGGTATGTCCTGCATATGATTATTTATAAGCGACAAAAAGGTCAGCATAAGACGTATTTCACGGCGCTCAAAATATTCCTCCTTTTGTACAAAAGACGGTATTGAGCGGCTTTCAAGAGCGGTTCTCATCGCGGCGCCGCTTATTTTTACCGAACGCACAAGCGCCACTATATCACGGTACTCCGCGCCTCTGTAATTTCCGTTGTCGTATACGGGAAAGCCGCTGTCAACAAGCTCTCTTATTCTGTCCGCTATACACTCCGCCTCCGCGCGCTCAGCCGCCGCTCTGTCCTCGCCGCCGGTAACGGCTATACGGTACAGCTCGGAACGATAATCCGCTCCCCTCGCCCCGCCGGTAAAAATCGTATCTCCCGCGTCGCGGCGAAGCTCCTCTCCGGCGCTGTATTCAACATCGCCCACCTCGTCGGACATGAGGGGACGGAACAGTGAGTTTATGCTGTTAAGCGTCGTCTCCCTGCTGCGGAAATTCTGATTTAATTGTATGCGCTTTCCGCCGCGCTCACCCTTAGCGTAGGCTGCGCTCTTTTTCTTGAATATAGTCGGGTCGCCGCCTCGGAAACGATATATGCTTTGCTTTAAATCCCCCACCATAAATATGTTTTTCCCATCGCGTGAAATACTCTCAAATATCGCGTCCTGCATACCGTTTGTATCCTGATACTCGTCAATAAGTATTTCCTCATACCTGTCCGCGTATTCGGCGCGTATACCGCTGTTTTCCTTAAACAGTCTATACGCGAGGCGCTCTATATCGTCAAAGGACTTTATATTGCGCTTGTCCTTTCGTTCCGAAAATGCACTGATAAAGCGTTTTACTATCCATACAAGGTCGTCCGCCTTTTGCTTAAGCTCTTCCGCATGCACATATTCGTTGTAGTCCTCCATGTCAACGCTGACAAGGAGCGCACAGTCCTCCCTGAACGCGTTACGGCGGCTGTTGTACAGGTTGTAATACCGTTTCCACTCTCGTTCCTCAGCCTGTATATTCTTTGGGAAAGCATTCATTGCGTTGCCGAGCGTTTTTTTATTCCCGATATATTTTTTGCAGAACGCGCTTATATCATTCCACCCCGACGCGCTCTCTAACGCTGCCGCCGCCTCTGCGCACATACGCACATTCTCCCACAGCCTGCCCCAGTATACTTCTCCGGGGAAATCCATGTCCGCAATACCTTCGTCGCGCGCTATTCCCTGTCCCTTCTCCGCCGATACGCGCATTTGAGAAAGCATGTTCTTCCATATATCCTTATTGCGGTTTACGGTATACCGCAGCTTATCTCCGAGGATTATATCGGTCAGCCAGCGGCTTTTCGTCATATCAGAGCTGTACATATCCGCCTTGTCCGTGAGCCATTCCTCCGGTTCTTTCAGATTTCTCGTAAAGGCAAATATGCTGAGTACAAGCCTTTTCAGTCCCTCGTCGTCACGGTTCGACGCGTACGCCTTTACAAGCGAGTCAAAGCGCCCGCTGTCCTCATCGGACGCGTAAAGCTCCGAAAACAAGTCGGACAGGGCGTCGTCCATAAGCAGCTCGCTCTCCTGCCTGTCCATAATTCCAAAATCAGGGTCTATGCCGAGAACATGAAAATTATTTTTTACAACGCTCAGACAAAACGCGTCAATCGTGTTTATATCGGCAGCGGCGGTAAGGTGTATCTGCGAGCGCAGATACCTGCTCTTTTCAGTATTACCCGACCTTACCTCCGCGCGATACTCCTCGTTAAGCCTTGCTATAATCCTTTCCTTCATTTCCGTCGAAGCCGCCTCGGTAAAGGTGACGACAAGAAGCCTGTCCACGGACACGGGATTGTCGCCTCGCGTTATAAGATTTACTATGCGCTCAACCAGCACGGCTGTCTTACCGGAACCCGCCGCCGCGCTGACAAGTATACCGCCCTTGCCGGACGGCTCATATATAGCTTTTCTCTGCGCCTCAGTCCAGTTTGGCATCGCCGTTCTCTCCTTTCATTGATTTGCCTCTCTCGCGCATACTCTCCCACAGCGTGTCCGCGCTGCCCTCCGGTTCGCGGATGACGCGAAGGCTCTCGTCAAATTTACATACGTCGCTGTATTCACACCTGTCGCAGCCTGCCGCGCTTTTACTGTACGGGTTAAGGTCAATCCTTCCGCCCCGGATATCCTTGTCCATATTTATGAGCGTTTCGTTCACGTACGCCATAAGACCGTTTACCTCGTCCGTGCTTCTTAGGTTTTTGAATTCTCCCTTTACCTTTTTTATTCCGGCAAAGGCGGAGCCGCTCTCGTCGGAAAATTCTCCGTCCAGACGTCTGAGCGCGGCGGTTCGCTCCGCCTCGTCCTCCGATACAAAGGTAACGCCGTCAAGCTTTCTGTCCTCAATGTTTTTCTCGGCTATATTCCGTTCGTTTTTCTGAGCGGACAGCTCGGTGTAGTCGCCGCGTATCTTTGTGTAGTACACGCCCGAAACCTCCGGCGCGCCGCCCCTTTCCCTTACAAGCTGTGCCGCGGCGGAAGCGTACAGTATCATCTGCATATCGTATCCGTTTGCTATATTGACAATATCAAAGCCGGTTTTTCCGGTCTTGTAATCTATAATACGCACATAGCATTTTCCGTTTTCCTCGCAGGCGTCTATACGGTCAATCATTCCCTGTACGGCTATATCGTCGGTAATGTCGATATTAAAGCTGTACTCCATTCCATTCTCTGCGAATTTTCCCGCTGACAGGCTCTTCTGTATAAGACGCGACGCGTCCGCGACTGTTCTGCCCATTCGTCTGAATATATGCGCGGTACGCTCGCCGTCACGCGCGCCCGACGCAAGTATATTGGCGCAGCTTTCGCTGACTATACCGTCTATCAGCTCCCCGCGGCGCTCGTCCGTAAGCGAGCGCCACGCCTCTATTTTTTCCTCCGGGCTGTGCGCATCCCGCTCCACTGCCTTACAAAAATTATTTATAACCTGATGCGCGTAGCTGCCCATGTTCGCGGGAGTAATTTCCCACTCCGTACGCTCGCGCGCGCCGAGTCCGTATTTCAGAAAGTACAGGAACGGACACTGAGCAAAGGCGTTTATTCTGCTCGCGCTGTAAGTAACCTTACCCCGATACAGCAGCTCGGCTATATCGCCGTCAAGCATGACGCCCCGCTTGTCATAGTAATCCGCTTTGTCAAGCAGCGACAGCGCCGCGCGCCACTCCTCCTTGTCCCTGTACCAGTCGTACACCATGTCCCACAGCGCGTTTCTGCGTTCGTTATACCTGCCGGATTTGTTTACAAGCAGACGGTGCAGAGTCGCTTTCGGCGACGATATATACACTCCGTCCGTTTCCACGCGGCGTATAAGGTTGTCTGATTTTCTCATAAGAGGGAACTTCCGTTGAATTTCCGTCACGATATGCGCCGGCGATACGGGTCTGCCGCTGTCATCCTGTATGCAGCAGCTTATGTACAGCTTTTCCGTTACGGCGCACAGAGCGCGGTATACCTTGAAATATTGCTCGTCCATTTTCTTTTTCGTGTCGGGCGCAAGCATTATATCGTACTCGCTGCCGAGCGTGCCGCGGTCATAATCAGACAGAAAGCCCTCGGAATTTATATTGTCGGGAAACGCGCCGCTGCGCGCTCCGACGGCGAACAGTATCCTTACGTTCGCGTGACTGCTGCGCTCAACGCTTCCGACGTACACCTGGTCAATTCCGGACGGAATTGTACGTATCTCGCATTTTGACAGACCCGCCCTCATGTACTCGGCAAACTCGGCGCGGCTCAGCTTATCGGAGCCGAGCGCGGTTGTAGCCTGATTTAACACGTCAAGAATTAAATTCCATATTTTCGTGAACTGCTCCGCCTCGTTCAGACTTCCCTCCCTGCGGAAACGAGCAATATCGCTTTTCAGCCCCTCGTACATATATATGTCAAGCAGATAGTCAAACAGCGCGCCGGCAAGCTCCACCGCGGTTTTTTTGCCGCGCGACGCGTCCTTAAAGCGTTTCACCGGTCCTGTTATTTCACGGCGCAGCATGTCCGCTTCGGGTACGCTAACCTCCTCCGCCTCACTGCCGAACGCCGCCGTCACTATATCCGCCTCTCCGTGCCAATCCTCCTCGCTAAGCCATTTTGAGCCGCCGCGTATGCCGTTCTTGAGTACATAATTCTCCAGCTCGTCTATCCTGTTCTGGTCAAGAGGATTGTAAAACACGTATTCGCCGTTTTCGCCTCTGACAGTCCTTGTGTATATAAAGCCCGCGCGAAGATATCGGAATACGGAGTCATAGCTCCAATCCTCTTCAATCACGTCGAACAGCGACAATATCTGCATGGCTATCGGATGGTCGCTCAGAATAATTTTTCTGTCGGTAAAGTACGGTATATCATACTCGCCGAATATAGCCTCTATTAAATGCCGGTACTCGTCCTCGCTGCCGCATATAAGGGCAATGTCGCGGAAACGGTAATTCTCCTCGCGCACCAGGTCAACGATTTTACAGGCTATACGCTCTATTTCGCCGTACGCGTCGCGGCTGCGGAACATTGCCATATTTGCCGGCTTATCCTCATACACAAAGTCCTCGTTCCAGCGGCTGAGCAGCGTGTACAAGTCGTTACGCTCCTTCAGGTGCGACAACATTCCGTCCAGGTCGACTTCACCCTCAAAGCCGTATTTTTGCGCAAGAGCCTCCGCCTTTTCAACAGCCGGAGCCGTCTGCTCATACAAAAGCCGCACGCTCTCGTCCTCTGTAAGCGGACAGCAAAGGCTGAACGTCATGTGTACTCCCTTTTCAAGAAACGCCTCCAGTACCGCAGTTTGCCGCGGCATAAGCTTGTCAAAGCGGTTCACCCATATATATGTGCCGGAGTCGAATTCTGAGCTTTCCCTAAGCCTTTGCGCAAGTCTGAAAAGGTCGTCCTCACTGTCGGTAAATCCGGACTCCTCCACGTACTCCATATAATTTTTGTATATTCCTCCAAGCGCTGTCAGCTTATTTTTCAGCGTCCTGTTACCGCTTATTTTTTCAGCCTGCTCCAAAAGCTTATCCGCCGTTACAAGATATCTTTTCATCTCGCTTATAAGCGAAGACGCCACGTCAAGAAAGCCGTTTCTGCGCATTGCCGATATAAGCTTCATATCCGCGTCGTCCGCGCTCTGAAGTTCATCACATACAGCGTTTACCGCCTTATATATGAGCATCTGTCTGCCCGCCGGCGTTATATGATTGCGCTCCGCTGTGCTGAGATAATTGTCCGACAGTCTTCTTAAGGTCAGTACCTCTATATTGTTAAGCCCTACTCCGCCGAAACGCTCGACAAAGCTGCGCTCGGTTTGGTAGGAATAATGGTCGGGTACTATCATTATACAGCGCGCTCCGGGCTTTTCCGTATGTATTCTCTCTATTTCCTCCAGACATCTGCGGCTCTTACCGGAGCTTACCGCGCCGCGTATTATCCGTACTCCCATTGTATGCGTCCTTTCCTTTAAAAAATATATTGCGATATAAACATTATAGCACATACCGCGCGAAAAAAAAAGAGCTCTTTTTATTTGAACGCAATAAATTGTTTATAATTATAATACGCATAAATACGCAAAGAGCCGACGCTTCAAAACGCGCCGGCTCATGAGAAGGATATGTAGCCTGACATACCCATTAGCTTTTCGATATAAAATACATCGCTTAACCTCCGGTAAATCAAAAGACCTCTTTTAAAAACCTCCAAGACCAAAACTTATAGACAAGGCGTTGTTTACGCTGTCCATAAGTCCTCCGTCTATACGTCCTACTTTTTCTCTCAGCCGCCTTTTATCAATCGTCCTTATTTGTTCAAGCAATATCACCGAGTCCTTGTTAAGTCCGTATTCCTTTGCCGTAAGCTCGATATGCGTCGGCATTTTCGCCTTATTGATACGGCTTGTTATCGCCGCCGCAATGACCGTGGGGCTGTATTTATTGCCTACGTCGTTCTGAACGACAAGCACAGGTCTTACCCCGCCCTGCTCGCTTCCGACAACCGGACTTAAATCGGCGTAATAAATATCTCCTCTTTTCACAATCACATTTATTCACACTCCGTCAGTTTTTCCTCACAACGCGAAAGACTTTCGTTATCCGCTTTCAAACACATCTGTGCAATTTCAAGATTTATCTCCGCCATTTCCTTATAACCCTTAGCAAGCTGATTTATAAGCTCCTGAGTATTATTTCTCTTGTTTTTTGACAAAGCAATCAGGCCCCCTTCTAATCCTTTTGGCTAAACGGCTTTTCGCCGTATTTTAAACTACTTGAGGTAATTTAAAAGTTTCACCGTCCTTCCGTTCCGCTTGTAAATTCTTGGGATACGCCTGCCTACCAGACAGGAAACCTCATAGTTTATAGTTTCCAGCCAACCCGCGATATCGTCTATTGTAACGCCCTCGCGTCCGAAAATGATTGCCTCGTCGCCCCTTTTTATATTATGGACATTTGTAACGTCAATCATACATTGGTCCATACAAATTCTTCCGATTATCGGGGCTTTTTTTCCGTTGACAAGCATCTTCCCTTTATTGGCAAGCTTTCTTAAATATCCGTCGGCATAACCGATTGGTACCGTGGCTATCACAGTTCTTTTGTCGGTTATGTAGTCTTTGCCATAGCTGACTCCTCTTCCCGCCTCTACCTCTTTGACGTTGGTAATAACCGCCTTCAGGGTCATAGCGGGAATAAGGTCAAGTTTTGATTTATCCACCTCGTCGGACGGGTACATACCGTATAGAATAATTCCGGGACGCACCATATCGAGATGCATCTCAGGGTACATCATTATCCCCGCGCTGTTGCATATATGCTTTATCGGAATATAAAGACCCCTCTCCTCCAGACGGGAACAAAGATCTGTAAAGCGTCCGTATTGCAGGCAGGTGTACTCCCTGTCGTACTCGTCCGACGCGGCAAAGTGGGAGAATATACCCTCTATTTCAATACGCGGAAGACGGGATATTCTCAGTATTTCCTCGGCGATACCGCTGTTATCCTCGCCGGCAAGAAAGCCTATACGGCTCATACCGGTATCGACCTTTATATGAATTTTGGCGCGCTTTCCCTGTTTCTTAGCCTCATCCGAGAGCGCCTTTGCCAATTCATAGGTAAATACCGCCGGTGTTATGTCATATCGTATCAAGTCCGCCGCAGCCGCTCCGCTCATGGCGCCGAGTATCAGCGCCGGTACGTCCACGCCGTGTTCACGCAGCTGCACAGCCTCGTCAAGCGTTGCGACCGACAGGCGGTCCGCTCCGTTTTCGAGCAGTGTTCTGCTGACCTCAAGAAAACCGTGTCCGTACGCGTCCGCTTTGACAACCGCCATGATTTCGGCGTCCGGATTTGTTATTGAACGTATTTCCTTCATATTGTGAGCTATGGCGTCAAGGTCAATTTCGGCCCAGCATCTCTTATCCATTTCTTAATTCTCCTTAATTATAGCATACGTTTTTTTATTTTTCAATCTGTAATATTTGTCTTAAAGCGCAAGGTATACATTCCATGACAAAACTTGCCGTAACAGATTCCTCGCCGTACTTATCCCTCGCGATATCTCCCGCCAGACCGTGTATATATACAGCCATAGCAGCCGCAATGTCCGCGGGTATGCCCCTGGCGGCGAGCGACACGACTATGCCCGCAAGCACGTCGCCGCTGCCGCCGGTGGCAAGACCTGAATTGCCTGTATTATTAATATATTGCGTTCCGTCCTGACCGGTTACTATGGTATGGTGTCCTTTAAGTATTACTGTCACGCCGTACTCCTCCGCCATTTCCTTGGATACCGTAAGGCGGTTTTCCTCTATATATTCAGCGTCAATCCCCGTAAGGCGCGACATCTCAGCCGTGTGCGGAGTGAATATGACCGGACAGGTACAGTTTTTCAGTATGTCCATATTGCCCGCAGCCGCGTTTATTCCGTCCGCGTCGATTACAACAGGTATGTTGGAGTATTCCAGTATGCGCTCCAGCAGCCGCGCCGCCGCGCCGCCGCGCCCCAGCCCCGGACCTATAAGCGCGGCGTCCGCACGGTCGATACGCTCCAGAATAAGCTCCGCCGCGCTCTCGGACAGCTGTCCGTTCCGCTCAGGCATAGGAGCTGTCATAACCTCCGTGGTCTTTGCCTCCATCGCGGCGTTCAACCCCGAAGGCAGCGCGAGCGTTACAAGTCCGCTGCCGGATATTACAGCGCTCTGCGAGGACAGATACGCCGCTCCGCTCATGCCCTCCGAGCCTGATATTACAAGCGCCTTGCCATAATCTCCCTTATGCGAGTTATTCCTGCGTTTCGGGAAATTGGCGCGCACAAAATCGGCGTCGGAAACATTTATACTCAGTCCCTGCATCTCAATTATATAGTCGGGTATGGATATACCCGCGACCACTACCTCTCCGGTACAGTCCGCGCCCGGAAACATAAGCATACCAACCTTGTACGCCGCAAACGTAACGGTTTTGTCCGCTTTCACGCATATTCCGCATATCTCGCCCGTGTCGGCGTTTACGCCGCTCGGAATATCCACCGACAGCACATATTTAGCGTTCTCGTTTATTTCTTTTATAACGTCGTGCGCAAGACCCGCGACGGTACCGTGTATACCGGTACCGTAAACGGCGTCTATAACAATGTCCGCGGCGCGTATTATATATTTGAGAATATCCGTGTCCGTCAGCATTTCTATGTCTATGTTCATTTTTTTTATGATAGAAAAATTCACAGCCGCGTCGCCTGTAAAGTCGGCCCCGCATACAAGGTACACCGAAACCTCGGCGCCCATATTATACAAATGTCTCGCAATGGCGAAACCGTCTCCGCCGTTATTTCCCCTGCCGCAGAAAACCGCGGCGCGGGTACGCGGAATGTCAAAATCCCTCTCTATCTCTCTGACACACGCGATAGCGGCGTTTTCCATAAGCACAACGGACGGCACCAGACCGTTTTCGCACGCGGCTCTGTCAATCTCCCGCATCTCGGACACATAGCACGCTTTCATAGTCCACGCCTCCTTTATTCATATACGAATACATTTCTCGGATTAAATTTCTTTATTTCGTTTATCATTTTCGAGGTCGGCTGAAAAAGTACTCTTGTGCGTCCGTTATCACCGCTGAAGTCAACAAAATATACGTTTCCTCTCTTTTTATCCCCTGTCAGATCCAAGGTCTTTTCCGCCGTTATATTTATATAGTTATGATTATGCTCCGTATCCTCAATGTTCGCGCATACGCTTATCTCCGTAAAATCAAAGCTTACTACGCGTTTTCTGCCGCGCTTGGACATGATTTTATCAACGTCCATCGCGCTGTTCGTCAGAGTATATTCATATTCAATATTCTGCATACTTACAAGCAGGTACACCCCATACCACGCAAACGCTATCAGAACAAGCCCTATACTGAACGCGAACGAGCCAAGCCGCGTACCGATAAGCGCGATTGCGGCAACGCAAATCACAAGCAGCAGCGCAAGCGTGACAGCAGCGCCGAGCGCTATTGTCAGCGCGATAAGCGCCTTCCGCTTTCCGCTTTTGGGCGGCTTAATCATGTATTCCATATATACATCGTTCATCATATTAGCGTACCTCCGTATTCACAAGAATGTTGTATAAATTTTTCAATGCGCGCGCACGATGACTCACCGAATTTTTCTCCGCGTCATCACATTCAGCAAAGGTCTTGCCAAGCTCCTCGGAAAAGAACACGGGGTCGTACCCAAACCCGCCGCTGCCGGACGGTTCCTTTGTTATGTATCCCTTTACCTCTCCCGACGCTTTAATCTCGCGTCCGTCAGGGAAAATAAACGCGATTGCCGTTACAAAGCGCGCGCTTCTGTCCTCGACGCCGTCCAGCTGCGAAAGCAGCTTTTTTATTTTCCGCTCATCGGAAGCGCCCTCTCCCGCGTAGCGGGCGCTATGCACTCCGGGCGCGCCGTCAAGCGCGTCAACGCACAGTCCCGAGTCGTCGGCAAGCACACAGCAGTCCGTCACGAGCGCAGCCGCGCGCGCTTTTATAAGAGCGTTTTCCTCAAAGGTGGAGCCTGTTTCCTCTACCTCCAGCTCAATTCCCGCATCGCTCCGGGAAACTATTTCTATTCCGAGCGGTGACAGTATCTCCTCCATTTCCCGCAGCTTGCCCTTATTTCCAGTTGCAGCTATTACCTTCATTTTACGCCGCCTCCATTATTAGTTTATTTATATAATTGTACTACAACCGAATACTTTTTTCAAGTACAAAAAAAGAGAGCGACACGCTCTCCCGATATTCAGTCCCGTCCGCCTGACAGTAACCTTATTTCCCGCTCCGTAAGCTCCCTTAATCCTCCCGTCGGCAGCGATTTGTCAAGCGCGACGCCTCCTATCGCCACACGCTTCAGATAAGTAACCGTTTTTCCGGTTCTCCCGCACATGCGCTTTACCTGGTGGAATTTACCCTCTGAAATCTCTATAAATACCTCGCACGGATTGTCGGTTATTTCAAGACGCGCGCTCTTGGCGGTAAAGTCCCTAAGCTCCATGCCCGCGGCAAATTTTTCCGCGTCCTCACTCGTCATGGGTTTGTCCACTACCGCAAAATACCGCTTGTACAGCTCCTTTCGCGGCGACGTAAGCTTATGACTGAATTGTCCGTCGTTTGTAAGTATAAGCAGACCCTCGGTGTCAATATCCAGCCTGCCGGCCGGCGACACGTCAAAATGCGCGTACCTCTCCGGTACAAGCTCCGTTACAACCGGATACCTTTTATCATATACCGCGCTGACGTACCCCTTCGGCTTATTCAGCATCAGGTACACAAACCGGCGGTATACAAGTCTTTCGCCGCCTACCGTGACAATACTTGTTTCCTCCGCTTTCTCTCCCGCGTCGCGGCACTGTCTGCCGTCAAGCATAACCAGTCCCTTTCTTATGAGCTTTTTCGCCTCGCCGCGGCTTGCGTACCCGCAGTCTGCAATATATTTATCTATTCTCATAATTTACTCCGGCAAAAACGGACGGACAAAAGTCCGCCCGCGTCAAGATTTCTATGAAAAACTGCCCGAAAGACAATTCTTTCACAATATCAGCTGTTACGGCTTGCAAAACATTCGCTGCAATATACAGGCTTGTCATTTCTCGGTTCAAAGGGAACCTTGTCAACCTTTCCGCAGGACGCGCAGACAATTTCATACATAGTCTTATTCTGTCTTATGCTTTCCTTTCTCGCCTGACGACATTCCTTGCAGCGCAAAGGCTCGTTTTCAAAACCCTTCTCCGCGTAAAATTCCTGTTCTCCTGCAGTAAAGATAAATTCCTTGCCGCAATCCTTACATACTAACGTCTTGTCCTCGTACATTTTTTTACCTCTCTTTGGTCCTTGTTTGTGTCTGCGCCTCACACATTCTATGCGGAATACAGAGCGTTTTTCAGCTTTTTTTTGATACGCTGTACGGCGTTATCCACCGACTTCGCATCTTTGCCGAGCCTGTCCGCAATTTCCTGATAGGATATGCCCTCCGTGTAATACAGGAGAACCTCCATCTCAAACGCGCTTAGCGCCTTGCTTATTTTATACTCCATACCGTCAACATTCTCACGGTCAATCAATATGGCCTCGGGATTTTGAAGCTCATCGAATACAAGGACGTTTTGCAATGGTATATCGCTTTCATCATCATATGTATTCTTATCAAGTGATACATAAGAGTTTAAGGGTTGATGCTTTTTACGTGCCGCGGCCTTTACCGCCGTGATTATACGGCGCGTCACGCATACTCCCGCAAACACCTTGAAAAACGGCAGACGGTTTCCGTCAAAATCCATTACCGCCTTATACAGTCCTATAAACCCCTCCTGTATAATGTCGTCATCGTCCGCGCCCGCGAGAAAGTACGGTCCGGACTTGGAATACACCAGACTTTTATATCTGGCCAATATGATTTCAAGCGCCTGCTTATCGTTCTGCTGAGCGAGCGAAACCAGCTCTTCGTCCGATAATTCATCAAGCCTATTCCTGTCCATAGCCAACACCGTCACTAACGCTTCTTCCCTATTGATATTAAGTACAAAATACAGTATATCACGACGGACTCTGTTTGTCAAGACAATTTTGTAATTTCTAACAAAAATACCCTTTTGCGCTATATATTTATACGGCATACTGCACAATGCGACAAAATTTACGGCTTTTAGCAGTACGCCTCCCTGTACGCGGCGATACCGCTTTCTATTACACTCTTAGCCTCGTCCGCGCCAAGCACTTCATTTACCACGGTTTCTTTACCTTCAAGAGATTTGTATACACGGAAAAAGTGTGAAATTTCATCAAAGGTGTGTTCCGGCAGCTGTGAAATATCGGTATAGGAGGTATACGCCGGGTCGTTAACCGGAATAGCGATTATTTTCTCGTCAATCTGATCGTCGTCAATCATTTTCATCACGCCTATCGGGTAACACTCCACAAGCGTCATGGACACTATGGACTCCTGACAGAGCACAAGAACGTCCAAAGGGTCGTTATCAGCCGCGTACGTACGCGGTATAAAGCCGTAATTCGCGGGGTAATGCGTTGAAGTGTACAGTACCCTGTCCAAACGCAAAAGTCCTGTTTCCTTGTCCATCTCGTACTTGTTTTTTACACCCTTAGGTATCTCGATAACCGCCATAAATTTTTCAGGTGAAATTCTCCTCGGACTAATATCGTGCCATATATTTGACATATTTTCACTCCTTTGACAATACATATTTAAAATTTACCGCTCGCGCCGCCGCCGCCAAAGCTGCCGCCGCCTCCCGAAAAGCCTCTCCCGCCGCCTCCCGAAAAACCGCCGCCGCCAAAGCTGCCGCCGCCATATCCGCCGTAAAAGCCTCCGCGTCCGCCTCCTCCTTTTTTAGCCGCGGCAAGCCATATTACTATCAGTATGACCGCTATCAGTACGGCGATTATAAGCTCCGCCGGTCCATCGTTCTCTTCGTCGCCGCCGTCCTCCGAAGGATTTTCAAGCTCTCCGATTACATCATCATAAATCTGTTTTATTCCGCCGCTGTAATCACCCGCCGAAAGCATGTCCGACGCGTTTCGTATAAACCGTCCGCACTTACCGTCGTTAAGAACTCCCTCAAGTCCGTAGCCGACCTCAATGCGTATGTCGCGGCTGTCCGTGACAAGCAGTATAAGCACGCCGTTATTCCTGTCCTCGGCTCCAATACCCCACTCACGCGCTGTATTTATGGAAAAATCCTCAATGTCCCAGCCCTCAAGCTCCCGCATTGTCAATACGACCGCCTGCGTACCGTCTCCGCTATTATATGCTTTTCCGCGCTCAAAAATGTATCGCTCGGCGTCCGAGTCCAATACGTCCGCATAATCGTTTACAAAAAATTCCGCCGTAGGGGACGGTATATCCGTTTTTGCGTACGCGCGTATATTTGTCATCAGCAAAAGCGCCGCCAATATGACAAGCTTTACTCCACTCGTTTTCATTTTGTATTAAAACTCCACCTGCGGTACAGTCTGCGCGCTCTCCGACGCGGTAAACTGCTCTTTCTTTTCAAAACCGAGCATACCCGCAAAAATATTTGTCGGGAATGAGCGTATTTTTACATTGTACTTCTGTACCGCCTCGTTATAATCCTGACGCGCGACTCCGATACGGTTCTCGGTACCCGCAAGCTCATCCTGAAGTGACAGAAAGTTTTCGTTTGATTTAAGCTCCGGATACGCCTCCGATATTGCCAGAAGTCTGTTAAGCGCCGACGAAAGCTCGCCGTCCGCCTCTTCAAGCTCGTCAACCGTCGCCGCGCCCGCAAGCTTTGACCTCGCGTCCGCAATGGCGGTGTAAACCTCGGTTTCATGCTCCGCATAGCCCTTAACCGTGTTTACAAGGTTAGGAATAAGGTCGCTCCTGCGCTGCATCTGTACCTGCACGTTGGAATACTCCGTATCGGTCCGCTCCTCCAGACTTATAAGTCTGTTATAGCCGCTTATCAGTACTATCCCTATTATTACAATGACGGCGATAACCGCTATAATAACAACGCTTTTTTTCTTCATACGATTTTCTCCTTATTTTACAAGCTTAAACGCTTTTTCTATCTCGTCAATTTCCTTATCGTTTATCGCAACAACCTCGCCGAGGTCCTTCGCCGCGATAATAGCCTTGGCGCTGTACTCCGCCACTTCAAGCCGGTCAAACGCGTTAAGAAGTCCCGAGCCTGTAACAATGACGCAATCATTATTTATAATCGCAATCGGCGTGTTTTCCTTGAATACCGAAGCGGTTTCCTTCGGACGCATATAGTTGGAGCCGAACTCCAGCTTAGGAATTGTACGCATAAGTATATAGCTCTCCGGAATTGTCCGTGAGTCAAGCGGTTCGTCGGTAACGGCAAACGCCATTATACAGGGCGGATGGGCTATTATAATTGAGTTTATGTGCGGGCGCTGTCTGTAAATTTCCCGATGCAGCTCAACGCTTCTTGACGGCACCTTGCCAAGCTCCTTCAGACTGTCTTTAATCTTTACTATGTCCTCCGGCTCCAGATACTTTCTATCCGTACCCGTCGGTGTTATTATAAAGCTGTCGCCGTCTATTCTCTGCGAAAAGGTACCCTGTGTGCTTGTAAAAAGCCGCTGATTGTACGCGCGCTTTATCAGCTTGCACATCTCACTGCGCGCGGCTTTTTCCTCACTGCTTATTTTGTTTTCCACAAATTCATCCATAGACACATCCTGACGTGATTTATACCAGTCAATCTGCTCGTCCGTAAGGGGCTTCGGCTCGCCTATATTAGCGGCGTCTATTTCAAGACGCGCGCTGAAATCGAGCGTTTCAAACGATTTGAACGCGTCAAACATCGACTTGGCGCCGATAACAACGCCATGATTTTCAAGAATTACAGTATTAAAGCCCTTCGCAAATTCGTCGCTGATTTTATCGCCCAAATCCGTACTGCCGGGCAGTCCGTACCTTGCCATGCCTATCTCCCCGCACGAAAATTTTACATTCGGTATAAGGCTTGTATTCGGCAGCCTTCTGACAATGGAAAAAGCCACCAATGCCGGCGGGTGCGCGTGAAGCACGGCTCTCAGATCCGGACGGGTCTTGTAAATATGCTGATGGAACGGGTACTCGCTTGACGGCTTATGATTGCCTATAATCGTACCGTCGGGCTTAATTTGTACAATATCGTTTCTCGTAAGACTGCCCTTGTCAATTGAACCGGGTGTAATCCATATGTCGCCATTATCGTCAAGTATGGACAGATTTCCGCCGGAGGTTGTGGTCATTCCGTAACCGTAAATTCTCTCCATGAACATAACAAGTTGATCCGCCGGATGGAGCATATCCAAATTCATAAATATCACCTTAGCCTTTCTGCTCTGATTATGCAATTTTAACAATTACATTTTACATCAATTATTCTCTTTTGTCAATATTTATGAATGTGAAAATGATATTCGCGGAGTCGGATATTATCCGTCCAAAAAGTACCAAACAAAAAACGGGCGGCTGTCGGCCGCCCCCGCGCGCCGCGCCGTAAATATGCCGAAAACGGGCTGTTATATTCTAATTCTCCGCTCCCAAAAGCCTTTTCGCATTCGCTATGCTTTCCTCAGTCGGAGGATTTATACCTTCAAGCCTGTACGGCAGGCCAAGCTCCTTCCATTTCTGTACGCCCAGCGTATGATACGGCAGCGCCTCCACCTTGTCCACGTTTGAAAGCGTGTCAATAAACGCCCGCGTTTCGGCGAGGCAGGCGTCGTCATCGCTCACGCCCGGTACAATAACACACCTTATCCATACCGGCTTACCAATGTCGGACAGATAACGCAGCATGTCAAGAATGTTTTTATTGTCCCTTCCGGTAAGCTCCATGTGCTTTACAGGGTCTATATGTTTTATGTCCGCAAGCAGCAGGTCGGTATATTTCATAAGCTCGGCGAATTCCGCAAAAAACGGTTCCTCCCTTGTAAACGGCGCGCCGCTTGTGTCAATAACCGTATGCACGCCGCGCTCCTTGAATTTTCTTAAAAGCTCGGTCAAGAACTTCACCTGCGTGAGCGGCTCTCCGCCGCTTACCGTAACTCCTCCGGTATTTTTCCAATACGTCTTATACCGCATTGCCCTTTCAACAAGCTCGTCCGTTTCCGTCCTCTCTCCCGCGGCCATGTCCCATGTATCCGGATTATGGCAAAAGGCGCAGCGCATGGGGCATCCTGCGGTGAATATTACAAACCTCACTCCCGGTCCGTCCACCGAACCAAAGCTCTCGGTTGAATGAATATATCCGTACATAAGCTTTCCTCCAATCATAAATAAAGAGGCGCGAAACCGCGCCTCTTTTATTCCTCTTTTCCGGTGTTATTACATTGTT
>CAZWMB010000009.1:0-38237 GCA_964634635.1 uncultured Lachnospiraceae bacterium | reverse complement strand
CCTTATCTGTATTTTATCCGAATTAAATATCAAAAAATTCGATAGTCTTGCTGTCGTCCGTAAGCGTAACAACAGCCTTTTTCCACGAGGGACGTCTGCCTTCGTTTCTGCCCATTCTCTTAACCTTGCCGAGAACGTTCATCGTGTTTACCTTAGCAACCTTAACGCCGAACGCCTCTTCGACAGCCTTCTTAATCTCAAGCTTATTAACAGTCTTGGGAACCTCAAAGGTATACTTCTTTATTTCGTTACCCTCTCTGTCTGTAATTGTTTTCATGCTGCGCTCAGAGATAATCGGTCTTTTAAGAATATCGTATGAATTCATTATGCAAGCGCCTCCTCGATTTTTTCAACAGCGTCCTTTGAAATGATGAACGCGTCATGGTTTAAAATCTCGTAGGTGTTAAGCGTTCCGACATGTGTCGGCGTAACACCCTTTATGTTTCTTGCCGACCTGTAAATTACAGGATCGGACGCCGCCGTAACTATAAGCGCCTTTGACGAAACCTCAAGTCCCTTTAAGAGCGCCGCAATTTTTGCGGTCTTTATCTCGTCAAGCTTAAGCTCGTCTATAACAAAAACCTTGTAATCGGCGTATTTAACGGAAAGAGCGCTCCTTAAAGCGATTCTCCTTACCTTCTTGTTTACGCTGTAACGGTAGCTCCTCGGCTTAGGTCCGAGCGCCACGCCGCCGCCGGTCCACTGCGGAGCGCGGATACTTCCCTGTCTCGCGCGGCCCGTACCCTTCTGTCTCCACGGTTTAATACCGCCGCCGCGTACCTCCGTACGGGTTTTGGTGCTTTGCGTGCCCTGTCTTTGGTTCGCGAGATAATTGACAACCACACGATGCAGCGCCGTTTCATTCACTTCAGCGGCAAAAACCGCGTCGGATACCTCCATTGAACCGGTCTTTGCGCCTTCCATGTTATATAAAGCAACTGTAGCCATTACTTTTCCTCCTTTCCAAGCAATCCCGATTATGCCTTCACGCTGTTTCTTACCGTGACCAATCCGCCCTTAGCTCCGGGGATTGCGCCCTTGACAAGAATTAAATTCTGCTCCGCGTCAACCTTGACAACCTCAAGATTTTGGACTGTAACCTTCTGAACACCCATGTGTCCCGGCAGTACCTTACCCTTGAACACGCGTCCCGGGTCTGAGCACATACCCATTGAGCCGGAAACTCTCTTTGACTTTGAGCCGTGGGTCATAGGACCTCTGTGCAGACCGTGCTTCATAGGACCGGCAAAGCCCTTACCCTTTGATATACCGCTCACGTCAACCTTATCTCCCGCCGCGAAAACGTCAGCCTTAATTTCATCGCCTACATTCAGGCTTGAACAATCGTCGAGCCGCAGCTCTCTGACGTATTTTTTGTTAGCGGTGTCCGCCTTTTTGAAATGACCGAGCTGCGGCTTGTTAAGGCGCTTTTCCTTTACGTCGCCGAAGCCCACCTGCAGCGCGTCATAGCCGTCTGTTTCAACCGTCTTTTTCTGCGTGACAACACAGGGACCGGCCAGAACCACGGTAACGGGAATAACCGCGCCGCCTTCGCCAAAGATTTGGGTCATGCCAACCTTTGTGCCTAAAATTGCTTTTTCCATTATTGTTTTCCTCCTTGTTCAGTTATTGGTTTCCGAAAAGCGTCGAAAACTTGACCTGCATCATAGCTCATATCCGAGCTACTGCATTTTTGGTTTTACTTCTGGATTACGTCTATCTCGACTCCTGCCGGCAAGTCTATCTTGATTAGAGATTCCATGGTTTTCGCGCCCGGAACGACTATATCAATCAGTCTTTTGTGTGTTCTTCTTTCGAACTGCTCACGGGAATCCTTGTACTTATGAACCGCTCTGAGGATTGTTATGATTTCCTTATCCGTCGGAAGAGGAATAGGACCCGAAACCTTGGCGCCCGTTCTCTTCGCAATCTCAACAATTTTCTCCGCGCTCTGGTCTAACACGACATGGTCATAAGCCTTGAGCTTAATTCTGATTTTCTGATTCGCTGCCATACTTTTCCCTCCTTGATTTTTATTGCGTTGTAATCTGCACGACAGCCTGCCGGAAAACGCCCCGCGCTTTTCAAAGAAAATTGCACACACTGCCGGGTGTTTCGCACCACCCTTTTAAAAAACCCGAACCGTATAGGTATCGGGCAAAAGCAGTCAATTTTCGCCGGCACACAATCCCGCCGTATCCGCAGACACGCGGAAACAGCGTATAACCGTATGTTTACTACTGCCGCCCGGTTTCTTGAATCGGACTCGCTCCTCGGAAAAACCGGCTTCAAAGAACCGCAACCTCCCGCATCATCGCTTGTCAGTACCTTTATGCGCTTTTTCGGCGCATAAGTCACAACATACCAATTATACACTGTTTTACACCTGTTTGCAAGTTTTTTTCAAAAATAATTTTCCTAAAATTTTTACAAAATTACAAAAATTAAAGGAAAAATTTTGTGCAAATTTACGGGTATATTTTTATTCTTTATCGGGGAAATTAAGTGAATGCATAAAACCGTTTATGCTCACTGTCATAATATCTCCGCCAACGGGCTTGTTATTTATACATATAAGATTGGCGCGTACCTCCTCGCCCACGTCCTCGGGATAATTCTCCACGATATACGTGTAGCGCGTTCCGCGCATACCCATGTAAGGACGCAGGTCAAGTCCCGCCTCAAGCTGTATTTTATTGTAGTTCTCGTACACGCGGTCAAACGGATCGGGGATTATTACTTCCTCCTTCTCAATCGCCTTCGCGCGCACCTCCCAGCCATAGTCTCTCAGGAACACAATATTATTCGCGTCCGTTTCGCCGTCGGCAAAAAGCACAAAGCAAAGCGTCGTCACTATAATTATAATCAGCGCCGCAAAATACATCATTTTTCTTCTCTTAGCCTTTCCCATACCCGCACCTCCGCCAATACTCCTTCTTTTCTTACCTAATAAATATATTGCTAGTATTTACAAATATTACCATGTTTAAATTTTTCCTCGCCGACAAAACTAACAATAACAAACAAAAGTAATTTTTAAAGGAGAGATTGCGTATGGATAACACTTCACTTGTAATAACCATAATCGGAGCTGTAAACTGGCTCTTGGTAGGACTGTTCAAATTTGACCTCGTAGCAGCCTGCTTCGGCGGACAGACCGGTATATTCAGCAGAATTGTCTATATCATTGTCGGGCTGGCGGGACTGTGGTGTATAAGCCTGCTTTTCAAGGAAAAAGTACCAAAGGGCAGCACAAGCACAAACAACAGTTGATACAGAAAAACGGGCGTGTCTCAATAAGTGATTTTTCACAAAATCGAGACAGCGCCCTCTTTTTCTGTTCAAAATGCTGATAACTTTTGAATTTTTCTTGTTTTTGAGTACGCAAAGCAGAGTTCATCAAATAAAAACCGCCATTGATAGCTTGAGAACGGCTTAAAACCAAGGGTTTACAAATTCGGAAACAATGCGAACGTCATTTTGAACAAAAAACACTGTAAATTATACATCGAATTTATGAAAAACACTTTAAAAAAAATTCAGAATATGTTATTATATATAATAATGACTATGCTAAAATTTAGTGTAGAAAAAGATATGATACAATTAAGAGGGAGGCTACATAAAATGTTCAACAAATCAAAGAAAAGCTTGAAAAAATTAGGTATTTTCTCTTTGGTTCTCGCGCAGCTTGCCACTGTGGGCGTTGCCGCTCCGCTGACCGACGCGGGCGCGTTCGCGGGCAGCGCTATTACGAGAAACATGGAAAACCTTGACAGAGGCGTTGTCGCGACAAAGACAAGCGACGGCGTGCTTGTTTCGTGGAGAAGACTTGCCACGGAGCCGGCTGACACGGTTTTCACGCTTTACAGAAACAAAGAAAAGATTAACGAGGGCGCTGTAACAAACTTTGTGGACGCGGCAGGTACGGTAAACGATAATTATACCGTTGTCGCGGACGGAAAAATGTCTGACAGCGTAAGCGTATGGGCGAACGGTTATCTTGACATTCCGCTTGCGGACGCGCCCGAGAGCGATGTTATACAGATGGACAGAAACGGTGTTTATATCGGCTCATACACGCCGGGCGACTCGTCCTACGGCGACCTGGACGGCGACGGTCAGTATGAAATAGTAATGCTGTGGAATCCGTCGGACGCTAAGGACGCCGCTACGACAGGTCAGACAGGCAAGGTTTATATGGACGCCTACAAGCTTGACGGTACGTTCCTGTGGAGAATTGACATGGGCTATAATATCCGTGCCGGACAGCATGACACAATGCTCAACGTTGCTGATTTCAACAATGACGGCAAGTCTGAGGTTATGGTAAGAACCGCCGACGGAACAACCGACGCGCTGGGCAATGTGATAGGCGACGAAACAAGAGGCGATACCTATGAGCATAGCTGGGCCGCTCTTAACGCGGGCAAGAACCTTCAGGGTCCTTTGTATGTAACCGTATTCGACGGAGCTACCGGTAAGGCTCTTGACACAATCGATTACTTCCCGAACAACCAGACCGGCTCGCAGTCGGTGTCGCTGTCCTTCGGCGACGACTTCGGTAACCGTTCGGAGAGATATAATTCAACAATAGCTTATCTCGACGGTCAGACCCCGTCGGCTGTGTTTGCGAGAGGTTATTACTATGGTAAAAACATATCAAACCCGAACGGACGTTCCGCCTGCGCGGCGTACAGCTTTAAGAACAATAAGCTGACAATGGACTGGACGTTTGATACAAACGACTCAAAGAATAACAGCTATATCGGTCAGGGTAATCACCAGATTGAGGCGGGCGACGTTGACGGAGACGGTAAGGACGAGATTATCTACGGCGCTCTCGCATGGGATCATGACGGCTCAATCCTCTGGTGTACATATCAGGAGCATGGCGACGCTATGCACCTCGGCGACTTTGACCCGACTAAGGATGGTCTTGAGTTTATGAAGGCTTATGAGGACTACGCGGCGGGCGCGGATAACTTCCAGCTTGACGGCTCTGTTCTTTCTCCGTTTATTACGGATAATACAATCTTCAAGAATGCCGCGAACGCTACCGGCGCGAGCGAAACGGAGCATCAGTGGGGAATTACAATGCAGAATGCGAAGACCGGTGAATTTTATCAAATTCATAACGGCGTTAAGGACACAGGACGCGGTATGGCCGCGAATATCGGTTACGGCGATTCGTGGTACATAATGTGGGGCGCGGGTTCATCAGGCTACTGGGATAACGAGGGCAATGAAGTAGGCGATCTCGGCGCGTCAATGAACGGCAGAATTTACTGGACCGGCGACCTTCAGGATGAGCTTCAGGACCATAGAGGCGCGGGTCAGGAAATCACTATCACAAAGTGGAACGACTCGACAAAGACGTTTGACGAGATATTCGCGGGCGAAGGTTCACATTCAATCAACAGTACGAAGGGTAATCCGAACCTTCAGGCTGACCTCCTGGGCGACTGGAGAGAGGAAATTGTTTCATACGCAATCACAGGCTCGGACGAAGAGAAAACAGCCATGACCATAAAGGGCGACTGGGATAAGGACGTCGAGGTTGAGATGGATAAGACGGTTTATCAGTATTCGCTGAGAATTTACGAAACACCGTACGCTACGGATTACAACTTTTACACGCTCGCTCATGATGATATTTACAGAAACTCGTCGGCGGCCGATACAAACTGCTATAACCAGCCGCCGCATATCAGCTGGTACATGAACGACGCAATAGAAAACTCACCGTACACAACTCAGCCGGAGGCGAACGTTAAGCTTGTTTCCAATAATTACAAGGCTAAGGATTTCAATGAGGCGGATTTGCCCGAGGCGGGCGCTTCAACAACGACAACTCCGGCAGGCAGCACGTTTGTCGATATCGAGGGTCACTGGGGCAAGACATATATTGAGAAGATGTACAAGGCAGGCGTTATAAACGGTATGGACGAGACACACTTCGAGCCGGACAGCACCGTAACTAAGGGTCAGTTCGCAACACTTATTGTGAACGCTCTCAAGATTGATGTTGATACTTCGCTCGCAAGCGAGCATTGGGCTATGCCGTATGTTAAGGCGGCTCAGGATGCTAACCTTATAGCTGAGGATATTCCGTTCACAGTAGACCAGTTTGACGTGAACATTTCAAGAGAGGAAATGGCGTCTATGGTAGCTAAGGCTGCTGCGTATAAGCAGATACAGGCTTCGGCTGCTGATATAGCGTTCACGGATGCTGACACTATCGCTGCGTGGGCAGTTGAGGATGTTAAGAACGCGGTTGCCCTCGGCATTATAAGCGGTATGGACGACGGTTCGTTCCAGCCGAAGGCTAATGCTACAAGAGCGCAGGCCGCTACAATGCTTTCACAGCTATATGACCTGTTTTAATAGTTGATATTAAAGTTTAAGAGGACGTTTACAGCGTCCTCTTTTTTGCGTTGAAAAATATTGACTGCCGTGCTATAATAAATACAAAGAGGTGTAAGCGATGAAAATAACAAAAATAAGCGAATATACAGGATCGACGCTACTCGGAATGAACGGCGGAACGGCAGAGAGTCCGGACGGCAAGCGTATTGTCTATGCGCGCAAGGCCGACCTTGAAAAGCCGGAAACTGAAATTTACGTGTGCAAACGCAATCTTGATGAGCACAGAAAGATTTTTAATGTACACTGCGGCAATCACAACGGTCCCTCCGCCGCGTTCATTACAGACAGCCTGATAGTGTTCCGTGACAGTGAGGATAATCTGCCGGTATTTCGTATCGCGGACATAGATACCGGCGAGGTGAAGTACAAAATTTTCGCCAAGGAGAGCCACCGCGCGGAGAACGGTATGTATCCGTTTTCGGTATCCGCAGAGTTTTACGGTAAAAACCCCGACTATCCGGAGATAAGCGTATGCGGGATATACATACTTGATGTAATTGGCGGTAAAATCACTCTTGCCGCGTCCGAGAGCGACATTCTGGATATGGTACGCTTACATGGACTTACACCGAACGAGTACACAGGTTCAGTCAGTCACGTGCAGCTCAACCCCTCCGCGACGGCGATAATGATGCGTCTTGGCGTTAAGGAATGTCCGGTGTTCGGCGCGCTCGGGTGCATAGATTTGGACACCGGCAGGACACACATTATTCCGGACAAGCCGGTACATCAGCTTTGGTATGACGACGACACCTACATGGCGACGCGTCAGTTTAACCGGGGAAAAATTATTGAAATGGAAACAAGCTACATTGCGCGTTTTTCAAAGGACGGCGAAGAAATAGAGGTACTCGGCGGAATATCCAATCATATGGACGGAAGTCCTGACAGAAAACAGTTTGCCGGCGACCGCTGCTACCCCGGGTACGCACCCAACGTGTATCTGTACAGAAAGGGTGTGAAAACGCCGATTGCGGTATTTGAGATACCGCGGGAGGAGTATATCACGTGGAAACTTCAGGTGCATCCGAATCCGTCGTTTTCGCGCGACGGAAAACGGCTGTATTTTAACCGTCAGTGTAAGTCCGGAAACGGCGCGTACCGCACGGAGGCGGTTTTTGCGGATATATCGGAATTTGCGGAACGGTAAAGGAACCGGCACGTTTCCGCGCCGGTCTGCGTAACAGTAAATTTAACGCTGTTTCCGAATATCCTTCCGTACATCATATCCGGAGGATATTCTCAAAGCGCGTTTACGCGTTACAGACGTCATACACAACGACTTTGCGCGGTAATTTTAATAAAAATTCTTGTTTCCATTGCAAAAAACGATTTTTTTTGCTATACTATAAAAAAGCATTTATATGAAAGGTGATGTAAAATGATTATTATAATGAAGGACAGCGCCTCCGTGAAGGAAATAGACAGCGTCGAAAAGATACTTACCGAATTCGGTTTTAAGACTCATCCGATTATAGGCGAAAAAAAGACGGTTATCGGCGCGATAGGCGACAAGCGTCTTTTGAGCATGAACCAAATTCTGACAATGGACGGCGTTGAAAACGTTGTGCCGATTATGAAGCCTTACAAGCTCGCTTCTAAGGAGCTGCACAAGGAGCAGTCCGTGATTGACGTCGGTTACGGAGTAACCGTCGGCGGCAGTCAGCTTGCCGTTTTCGCGGGTCCCTGCGCGATTGAGAGTCAGGAACAGTTTACGACCGTGTCTGCGGCGGTAAAGGCGTCCGGAGCGAATATACTCAGAGGCGGCGCGTTCAAGCCGCGCTCGTCACCGTACTCGTTCCAGGGACTTGAGGGCGATGGGCTGAAGATAATGCATAACAGCGGCAAGGAGCTTGGTATGCCGATTTGTACCGAGGTTCTTGATACGCGTGATGTTGAGCTTGTTGCGACATACGCGGACATCATGCAGATTGGCGCGAGAAATATGCAAAATTTTAAGCTTCTCCGCGAAGTCGGAAAGTGCAACAAGCCTATACTCTTAAAACGCGGTCTTGCGTGTACAATGGAGGAATGGCTGATGGCGGCGGAGTACATCATGTCCGAGGGCAATGAGAATGTAATCCTCTGTGAGCGCGGCATAAGAACATACGAAACCGCTACAAGAAATACCTTTGACCTGAGCGCCATTCCGGTGTCCAAGGACCTTTCACACCTGCCGATTATCGCCGACCCAAGTCACGCCACGGGAACCTACAAGTACGTTCCGGCGGTAGCTAAGGGAGCCGTGGCGGCGGGCGCCGACGGTCTGATGATTGAGGTACACAACTGTCCGGAGAAAGCGGCGTCCGACGGGGCGCAGTCGCTGACGCCGGAGAAGTTTGACAAGCTCATGAAGGAGCTTGACCCGATTGCGAAAGCGGTAGGAAAAACGTTACTGTAAGGAGATTAACATGTTAGCATATTTAGGACCGAGCGGAACGTTCTCGGAGCAGGCGGCGATTGAATGGTCGCGCGGCAGGGAGGAGCTGCGTGAGTATCCGACGATTTACTCCGCAATTATCGCTGTCGAAAAGGGCGAGGCGGACAGGGCGATAGTACCGATTGAAAACTCGATTGACGGGAGTATAAATACCACGCTTGACACACTCGCATTTGACGTAAACCTGTACATTACAGGTGAATACATATTGCCGATAAGCGAGAACATAATGGCGAAAAAGGGTATGGGAATTGAGGATATACGGGTTGTGACCTCGCACCCACAGCCGATAGGTCAGTGTTCGCGCATACTGTCCGGCAAATTTTCGCACGCCGCAATAGAGTTCGCGGATTCAACCGCTGCGGCGGCGAAACGCGCGGCGCAGTCGGACGGAACGGTAGCGTGCATAGGCTCGCCAAACAGCGCCGAGCTGTACGGCTTGGACATACTTTGCCCGAATTGCGGCGATGACCCGAACAACTGCACAAGGTTTGTTATTGTCGAGAAGGATCCGAACAGAAACGTCACCGACCGTGATAAATCCTCGATTGTTTTCGCGATAGACAATAAGCCGGGCAGCCTGTATACTGCGATAGAGCTGCTCGCCAAATCAAAAATAAATATGACGAAAATCGAGTCGCGCCCTATGAAGGACGAGCTGGGCAAGTACGCGTTTTTTATTGACATTGACGGCAATATTGACGACGCGACAATCTTTTTTGCGCTTGACCGCGTGAGAAAAAATACGTATTTTTATAAATTTTTAGGCTCGTATAATTATTAAAATGACTATATATCCCGCAGGATAAAACAGTATAGAGATTAAAAAGGATAAAATGTGATTTCACATTTTATCCTCAGCGTGTAGACAAACTGTCTGCACGCCGTCTCCCGTCTTTGGCTTTTCTCAGTTAAAGCTGATACCGCCCGCGTTCACGGCGCCGGTCACGGTTGTACCGTGACGTTTCTGACCGTAAATATCGGTCAGCTCGTACTCAAGCATATATGTACCGTTTTCCACGTTGTTTTTATCCGACATATTACTCAATAGCCTGAACCATGACGGACCGCTCATGTAATTGTGCTCCGTATAGGTTTCGTCATACACGGAGTACAGCGGGGCGATACGGTCAAAAAATCCGATTTTGCGGAGTCCGCCGCCGCATACCCGACCGTTTTCGCCGACGCCCTCCCACGCGCCGAGTACCTCGTAGCGGTACCCGTTGTCTGTTTGGGTGCGGCGCGCGCGAACATTGCTCCTTTTTCCGTTCAGCAGTACCGGCGCGGATATGATTTCATAATCGCCGCCCTTTCCGATTACTCTTGCGGTTACAAGCTTACCGTACAGCCGCGGCATTTTTCCGTCGAACTCCTCGCGGAATATGCCCGCCTCCCAGTCAACTCCAAGCTCCTCCGCCTTTCCGAGGTAAAGAAAATTACCGGTTTTGGAGTCCTGCCTGTAAACGTTGACGGACACGTCTTTCAGTATGCTCATGTTGCCGAGCACATTCAGCTCATAGGCGTAGCCGTCCAGAATACTTTTATATTCCATCCACTGCATATCGTTATTAAAGTCGTTCCACGCCTGCGACGAGGTGTAGTCCTCCGTTATGCTTTCATCCTCCGCGCTGCAGTCAATACAGATTTTTTTCAGGTACTCCTTGTATTTCTGACTCTGAGAGATATTAAGATATTTTTGCAGCTCGGCGCTGTCGGTATTGATTGGATAAAAAACATTCAATCCCGACGCGCTCTCCCTGCCGCTGCCGCACACGCGGTACACCACAGCGTCGTTCAGCGCGGTGACAAGCAAATCGGTTGTATTGCCAAAATATTCATGCAGCCTTACGGCTAAATCGCCGAGATCCATCATGTTTGAATATCCCTCGTCCTCCGACGCTCCGCCGTACAGGATTGCTTCATCCGCGACGCGCGAGAGCTGCGCGAAACTCATCAGATTATCCGTCGCCGCGAGCATGTCTCCCGCCATACCGTCGAACGCCTGCTGAAGAGTGGACGCTTTGGACATATCCACAACCGCCATGGTTGCGGCGGCGTCGGCGTCCTTTTCCTTACATGCCGCGTAGTACGTATCGCAGATTGTCCTGCATATATCACTGTTCGCCGCGGAGGGGTTTTCGCATATGTATTGTACAAAGCCCGCAAAGTCAAGTCCGCCGCCACACTCAAACTCCTGCGACGCGACCATGTATTCTGAACAGGTGGAAAGCGCCGCGGCGGTTTCCAGTCCGCACATAAGGGATGAGTCAAAGGCGATTATTTCAAGACTGACGCCGGACACGCTTATCGCGTAGGGTATATCCTCCATATCAAGACTGTCGTTTTCGTTTTGCTCGTCGAACGCCATACCGTTTACGCAGCCGCCGCCCGCGCCCGACAGCACAAGCATGTAGTTGTCCGCCTTATACCTTGACGCGCCCCAGCTGAGAAAGTCCGCGAGGGTTTTGTAATTACCCATGTCGGACGCGAGAGATTGGTCGGCAAGGTACATTGCGCCGTTGCCCATTTCAAACCTCTGCGTGTAATCGCTGTACACGCCCTTCATCCGCCATCTGCTGCTGCCGCCTGTCTGCACAACAACATTGACATTTTTAGGATAACCGATACTCATGAGCTGTTCCAATTTTTCAGTATACACGCCGCTGTCCGTTTCCTCGCTGCCGCCGCACATATACACCAGTACCGTCCACGAGGAACCGGTAGAGTCTGTTTTATCCGGCAGATCTGTTTCGTCGTACACAACCCGTCCTCCGGAGCAGGCGGTAAGTATGAGAACAGACGCGAGAGCCGTGATTATGACAGTAAGCCTTTTCATATTACTACCTCCTGTGTCTTTTTAACATCTTCGCCTATGCGCCTAAAAAAAGAAGGCGCTGTATCAATAATACAACACCTTCCGAATTTAAAGCGGTTTACGCCTGGTCGGGAGCGCCTACCGGACAGACGCCGGCGCAAGCTCCGCATTCTATACATGTATCCGCGTCGATTATGTACTGAGAATCTCCCTCGCTGATAGCGCTTACGGGACATTCTGCCGCACATGCGCCGCAGGATATACAAGCGTCAGAAATTTTGTATGCCATCTCAAAATACACCTCCTTAATATTATTTCCTTTAGGTTATGCGCTAATTATAACACAAAATACCCGATACTTCAATAGTTTTTAAAAATTTTTCTTTGCCGTTATAAGGTAAAAAGGAAATATATAACGGAGATTTCAAGGTGTTTTTTATTTATTGTTTTTATTTTTTTTGATATTTTTGTTTTTCTTGGCTTTATTGGTTTTTTCGCTGCCGTTGCCGGACGGGCTGTTTGTGCGCGCGTTCAGGGGCGTGACCTGAGAAACGCTGAATTCCTTAAGAGTTTTTTCGTCGCCGTCCTCCAGCTTTACGCGTACAAGCCCCTTTAACAGATTGACCGTTTCCACCGTACCGTTGCCGTCCGGAGTTTTTACCGCCGCGCCCTGACGAGGAGAAACCTTTAAAAGCTCCTCATAGGTATCCTGTTCATAGTTCAGGCAGCACATTAGTCTGCCGCAGGCGCCGGAGATTTTTGACGGATTGAGGGACAGGCTCTGCTCCTTTGCCATTTTAATGGACACGGGAGCAAACTCGTTTAAAAACCGATTACAGCAAAGCTCCCTGCCGCATACCCCGACACTGCCGAGAGTCTTCGCCTCGTCCCTGACCCCGATTTGACGCAGCTCTATGCGCGTTTTAAATACGGTTGCCAGATCCTTGACAAGCTCGCGGAAATCTACTCGTCCGTCAGCGGTGAAATAAAACAGCGCCTTACTGCCGTCAAAGGTATATTCGACCTCGACAAGCTTCATTCCAAGACCATGCTCGCGTATTTTTTCGAGGCATATTTTATACGCCTCCTTTTCCCGCTCCTTATTCCTGAGGTATCTTTCCGTGTCGTCCTTTGACGCCGGACGCAGCACTCCCTTAAGGGATTTTTTAAACTCGTCGTCCTCAAGCTCCTTTTTCTCCATGACAACGTGACCGTATTCGATACCGCGCGAGGTTTCCACGATGACGCTGTCGCCCTTCTTTATATTAAATTTAAGCGGGTCAAAATAGTACGTCTTGCCGGTGGGCTTAAAGCGTACACCTATAACATTAATCATTGTAACCATACCTTTCAGTTAAGCCTTGGGATTTTTCATAAGACCTTTTACAGCCTCCGCCATTGCCTTTGACGGCTCAAATACCAGCATATGCGCCGAGCCGTTTTTTGCGTATATGACATAATACGCGTTTTTTTTAGAAAACACGGTCTTTGTCATAATCTGCGTGTCTTTGGGCGCGTTATCGGGCTTGCTTCTTGCGATACGTATTATATCCGTTATACAAATGCTGACCTCCTTGTTTCTGTGACCTATGGAGCGGTTTACCCGAAGACGCTCGTCCGTTAAAGTATAGGTGTATACGGCGCTGTAACGCGTCAGCGCAAAGAATGCCAGTACGCAGAACATCAGTATTGTTATAACTGTTCCGATTATCTTATAGCCGGGCAAAAGGGATATTATAAATTTACCGATTATAAGAAGTATAACCGCCCATGCCGCCGAAAACAGAAACTCCTTTGTTCCGGCGGTGTTTTTTTCCTCCATATATATCACCACGCAGACTCGTACTATACGTTTTATTCTTATATTATATTATAAATAGTCGTTATTGTCAAATTTATTGATTTTGCGCTGCTTTCTTTACATTACTTTCTCCGCAGCATATTTATCATTTCCGCGACTGTTCTTATACCGTACGCGGCAAAGCCGTCGGGTACGTGTATTCCACGCATGGACTGTTTTGGAACAATCGCCGACTTAAATCCAAGCTTAGACGCCTCGGTTATGCGTTTTTCAAGCCGTGATACACCTCGCAGCTCGCCGCCCAGACCAACCTCGCCGATAAATACCATATCCGCGGGCAGGGATATATCCGCCTGACTTGACGCGACGGCGGCGCATATACCCAGATCCGCCGCGGTTTCGTCGATACGCAGTCCGCCCGCGACATTTACGTATACGTCCGAGCTTGACAAATTCATACGCGCGCGCTTTTCAAGCACCGCGATGAGAAGTATGATACGGTTTATGTCAAGACCGCTTGCCATGCGGCGCGGATTGCCGAAGCCCGTCGGCGTGACAAGCGCCTGTATTTCCGCCATAACGCCCCGGCTGCCCTCCATGGCACAGACAATACCGCTGCCCGAAATATCGGTATTTCTGCCCTCAAGCAGCATCATGGACGGATTATCAATCTCGCGCAGCCCCGTGTCGCGCATTTCAAATACGCCGATTTCGTTTGTAGAGCCGAAACGGTTTTTAACCGCGCGCAGTATGCGGAAGGACAGCTGCCTGTCGCCCTCAAAATACAGTACGCAGTCCACCATGTGCTCCAGCACGCGGGGACCGGCAATCGCGCCCTCCTTTGTGACATGCCCGACAATGAACATGGAAACGCCAATTGATTTGGCTATGCGCATAAACGCGTTTGTCGCCTCGCGCACCTGCGGTACGCTGCCGGAGGCGCTTGCTATGTCCTGCCGGTTCATTGTCTGAATGGAGTCGATAATAACGACATTCGGCTTGACCTCGTTAATACACTCGATTATTGTTTCAACGTCCGTTTCGGAAACGAGATAGAGATTGCCGGTCGTCACGCCGAGCCTTTCGGCGCGCAGCTTTATTTGCCCCTCCGATTCCTCTCCGGATACGTACAGTATGCGCTTTTCCTCGCCAATCCTCTGGCAAATTTGCAGCAGCAGCGTCGATTTTCCTATACCCGGGTCGCCTCCGACAAGTATGAGCGAGCCTTGCACAATTCCGCCGCCCAATACCCTGTCAAGCTCTCGCAGACCGGTTTTGTAGCGGGTTTCAAAGTCAATACGCACGTCGGCGATTTTTTTAGGCGAGCGAGCCGAAGAGCCTCCGCTCTCTCGCGCCGCGGCGCGTACGGCGGAGGGCTTGCTTGCCGCCTCGACAACGGTTTCCTCAATTGTGTTCCAGCTCCCGCAGGACGGGCATTTACCCAGCCACTTTGGGGATTTATAGCCACATTCGTTACATATATATGCCGTCTTTGATTTCATATTTGTATTCCTTTCACTGCTTTAATGTCAAATCCCCTGCTATTATATCAAATATCCGACGTTTTGTAAAGCGCGCCAAAAAAAGGGAGTGGACGATAGAGGTTCGACTCCGTTCGTCAGCTCCACAGGAAATAGCTTGAAACCTTGTGTTTTAGCTCATTTTCTTTTTTATCGTTGAGGCGCTGTTCATTACGTCTAAATAAATAGGGCTTACGCGCCGAATACGCCGTTTAAACTAAAGCCAAATTATAGCCCTCATTTATGGCCTTCAAATTAACTCTGACAAGATGCTGTTTTTTTGGTGAAAGCATTTTTTTCATAGATTTTTCGATTTCATCAGGTGTGAACAGACTTGTTTTTCTTAGAAAAGCGCCAAGCAGTACCATGTTCGCGAGCGACCTGTTGCCAAGCCTGTCGGCTGTTTCCGTCGCGTCAACATACACCGCTCCGACGTCACGCCGGCTTACGGCTCTGTCAACAAGCGATTTATCCGCGAACACTAATCCGCCGCGCGCGACCTTGTCCTCAAACTTATCAAGAGAGGGTTCGTTCATCGCAATCAGAATATCCGGTTTGGAAATGATGGGCGAGCCTATCGGCTCGTCGTCGATAATAACATGACAATTCGCTGTGCCGCCGCGCATTTCCGGACCGTATGACGGCAGCCATGAGAGATGTTTCTCTCTAAGCATTGCCGCGAAGGCAAGAATTTTTCCCATGAATAATATACCCTGTCCGCCGAAACCCGCAAGAATTATTTTAGCGTTTTCCATTTATTTCATCCTCCTTCGTGTCAACGAATACGCCGAGAGGATAATACGGTATCATCTCGTCGCGCAGACGCTGTATAGCGTCCGTCGGTGACAATCCCCAATTTGTGGGACATGAGGACAGCGCCTCGACAAGCGAAAAGCCCATACCGTTTATCTGATTTTCAAATGCCTTTTTTATAGCCTTTTTTGCCTCTTTTATATGCGGTACACTGTCCGCCGCGACACGCGCTATATATGAGGGACCGTTGAGCGTCGCGAGCATCTCGCACACCCTTACCGGATAACCCTGCGTATACGGGTCGCGCCCGTAGGGCGACGTCTGAGTAATTTGTCCCGGGAGCGTCGTAGGCGCCATCTGACCGCCCGTCATTCCGTAAATGGTGTTATTTATAAATATAACGGTTATATTTTCACCGCGCGTCGCGCTGTGTACAGTTTCAGCCGTGCCTATAGAGGCAAGGTCGCCGTCTCCCTGATAAGAGAACACAATCCTGTCCGGGAGAGAGCGCTTTATTCCGGTCGCGACTGCAGGCGCTCTGCCGTGCGCCGCCTGCACAACGTCAAAATCGAAGTAATCGTGAGCCATGACCGCACAGCCGACAGGCTCGACGGCTATTGTTTCACCCTGAATTCCAAGCTCGTCTATGACCTCGCATATCAGCCTTTGCACAACCCCGTGCGAGCAGCCCGGACAATAGTGAAACGGAGTATCCGTCAATGATTTCGGTTTTTCATAAATAATTTCAGACACGTTAATCCACCTCCCGCATTATGCTTTTTACCTTATCCGTAACTTCCCCGGGCGTTGGTATAATACCGCCCGTGCGTCCAAAGAAATATACCGGCGCGCTGAACTCGCACGCGAGCTTTACGTCCTCGACCATTTGACCCATACTCATTTCAACCGACAAAAACGCTTTAGGATGTACCTGCTTGTAAATCCTTTCGGGAAACGGCCAAAGGGTAATGGGTCTTATAACGCCCGCTTTTATTCCTTCGGCTCGCAGAGCCTTGACCGCCGTTTCGACAATGCGGGAGGTAATACCGTAAGACGAAATTATAATATCCGCATCGTCGATATGGCGAGCCTCGTAACGCCGGAGCTTTTCTCTCACAATGTCGTATCGCTTTTCGCGCTCTATAATTGTTGCCTCAAGCTCCTCCGCCTCAAGATACAGAGTTTCTACTACGTTTTTCGCGCGTCTGCCGTCAGTACCCGTCGCGGCCCAGGACTTTTCGGTATAGATTGGCTCCGGTATCTGCGAGAAATCTACCGGCTCCATCATCTGTCCGAGAGTTCCGTCGCCTAAAATCATAACCGGTATTCTGTATTCGTCGGACAGATTAAACGCGTCGGCGGTCAGATTTGCAAGCTCCTGCACACTGTTCGGGGCGAGCGTTATAAGGTGATAGTCGCCGTGTCCGGCGCCGCGCGTCGCCTGAAAGTAATCGGACTGCGCCGGCTGTATTCCGCCAAGTCCCGGTCCGCCGCGTACTATATTGACTATTACACAGGGCAAATCTCCCGCCGCGAGATAACTCATGCCCTCCGCTTTTAGACTTATACCGGGGCTTGACGAGCTTGTCATGGCGCGTACGCCGGCCGCTGAGGCGCCGTATACCATGTTTATGGCGGCAATCTCGCTTTCCGCCTGTAAAAATACTCCGCCGATACGAGGCATTTTGTTTGCCATGTACGCGGATAACTCCGTTTGCGGTGTGATAGGGTAGCCGAAGAAATGACGGCAGCCCGAACGTATCGCCGCCTCGCCGATTGCCTCATTGCCCTTCATCAGCATTTTTTCGCCCATACGCTTACGCCTCCTCAATACAAATCGCCGCGTCCGGGCAGACAGCCGCGCAGAACGCGCAGCCTACGCATTTTTCGTTTTCGGTCATTTCGGCGGGTCTGTATCCCTTGCCGTTCATTTTATCCCTTGAGATACTTAAAAGACCCTTAACGCACGCGCTTACGCACAGCCCGCAGCCCTTACAGCGCTCCTCGTTTACAATAACATTTCTCAATATAAATCAAATCCCTTCTGTAAGCTTTAAGGCTATTTTACAACGTAGCCGCGGCGGGGGTCAAGTATTTCCGACCATTTAAAGCGTGTGTACACTATATTCCGAGTATATACTGATATTTTTGCGCATCTTATCAAAATACAAGAAATTTTTCCACTGTAATTTGCGTATATATAATTTTATAAAAAGCATGCGATACTATATTTAAGAAATACAGTAAGAATATTACATTTTTTTGTCAAATAGTATTGAACAGGCAACAAATATATGGTAATATAGTAAAAACACTTGAAGGAGCGAATGATATGTCCGATAACGCGAAACATGAGCGTTTCAAAAAGATAACAGGCGCAAGGCTGGAGAAAATCAATGATATGCTGCGTCTTATAGGTAATTGTTCAAATAAAAACAATTACAGCTATACCGATGATGAAATTATTGAGCTGTTTGATATTATAGAGCGGAACGTAGCCGAGGCGAAGGGGAGGTATAAAACGTTTCAGAAAGGCTGCGGCAGAAATAATTTCCGATATGATTTTGAGCACGGCTACACATGGGCGGCGGGCTTTATGCGCAACGTGGTACGCTTTGCGAACCGTATCGCTCTGATATGCTGTGAAACGGGCGAAACCTGGAGCTACGCGGAGCTTAACGGTGAGGCCAATAACCTCGCGAACGCAATGCTTGGCGCGGGCTTAAAAAAGGGCGACAGGGTAATGTACCAGATGAATAACTGTCCCGAGTTTGTGTTTATATATATAGCCTGTCACAAGATAGGCGTGACAGGCTGCCCTGTGAACACGAGATTTGCGCCGGCGCAGACCGCCTCGGTGATAAACAGCGTCAAACCGAAACTGTTTTTTTACAGGAGCAGCGGCGATACGGAGCTTGCGCTCACAATGGCTGAACATAGTACAAAGCCGATAGTTATAAGCGGCGAAAAGCACGGAAGGAGCTTGTACGGTCATACCGCGTATGAGGATTTTGCGGCGGACAGAAACGTTCTTGAGCCTTGTCCGGACAAGGACGTAAGTATATATGACGAAACCACCCTGTTCCTGACGTCCGGAACTACCGGCAGACAAAAATGCGCTCCCGTAACGAATATTAACGAGGTACTCAGCGCGCACGACGTTATGATACAGCTGAATATAAACAGCTCGGACAGAATTCTCAGTCTTATGACATGGTCGCATAGAGGCGGACTGCACTGCGGCGGTCCCGCCGCGGCTCTGTACGCTGGCGCGTCCGTAATAGCCTCGGAAGCTTATGAGCCTTTGAAAATACTTGAATGTATTGAAAGATACAAGGTTACATTTGTTTCCGGAATGCCTAAGGCGTTGGAAAAGCTGTCCGCCGCGCAGGAAATTCACGACAAAAATCTCGGTACTCTTAAAAGGATTATTTCCGTAGGCGGCGGAATTTCCAAAGAGGGTTGCGTACGTTACCGGCAGACGCTTTGTCCGAAGCTTTATAACGGCTACGGCACCACCGAAACCTTCTGGAACGCAATACTTACTCCCGACAATATGCATTTCTATCCTGACAGCGTAGGAGCCGTCTGTGTAGACGACGATGTAAGAATAGTCAGGACCTACAAGGGAAGGAACGCCGAACCGGAGGACATGGTCGAACGCGATAATAAAAGCTGCGGCGAGATTATTATAAAATCCCGCTCTAAGTCGGCGGGCTATTATGAGTACGGCAGCGGTACGAGCAGCAGATATTATAAGGGCTTTTTGTACACAAACGATATAGGTAAGTGGAACAGGGACGGAATTATAACGGTTGTAGGCAGAAATGACGATATGATAATCTGCGGGGATGAAAAGATTTATCCGGAGGAGATTGAGGAAATACTGAACCGTCACCCGAAGGTTTCCGACTGTATCGTGACCGCCGTGACCGATAAGTCGGGAAAGGAGCTTATAGCGGCGTATGTAATAAAATCCGATCCGACTCTTGATTTTGAGGAGCTTGACGAATACTGTCGCGACAATCCGTGTTTGCCCGACGATAAGCGTCCGAGGCTGTACCGGTTTAAGAAGGTTATTCCGTACACGTCAAACGACAAGAAGCAGCATAACAAAGCAAAGCAAATGGCGGCAAATGACGTCAGAAACAACATGTTTTACAGGGTTTAACGATTGCTCCGTCAAAGAAATTACAGCGTATGCGTCCGTATACTTAACAACCCTCGATACGGATATTATCCGGTTCTGCGGGAATTTTTACCGAATTGCGGAGATTATCCCCGCGCTGCGGGATTTATTTAACTTTTATAAAAATGCCCCTGAGGTTAAAAAGATTTTTTTGAAAAATGTCCTTTGACAAAACGGCGTCGGAGATATTATAATATAATATAATAATATCAATGTGCAGAAAGCGTAAGTCCGATTGGTTAAGCTTATCGGACTTACGCTTTTTACATTAGGAAAGAGGGACAAATATGGAGAATAATAAAATGGGAACACAGCCGATACCGCGCCTGCTGTTCACAATGGGCGCGCCTATGATTTTGTCGATGGTGGTTCAGGCGTTTTACAATATTGTCGACACTTATTTTGTAAGCAATATTACCTCTGATGAAATTGCGAACATAAGCGATTACGCGATAAACGCCATAACACTGGCGTTTCCGGTACAGATGCTGATGATAGCGATAGGCGTCGGCACGGGCGTCGGCGTAAACGCTCTGCTGTCGCGTTATCTCGGTCAGAAAAATTATAAATCCGCAAACCTTGTAGCCGGGAACGCGATATTTACGGCCATATGCACATATACAGTATTTTTGCTTTTCGGACTGTTCGGCGAGGGAGTGTATATGCGTTCGCAGACTTCCGACCCGCTTGTTATCAATATGGGTATGTCATATTTGTCCGTATGCACAATACTGTCGTTTGGCTCAATCGGCTCAATGATTTATGAAAAGCTGCTGCAAAGCACGGGTAAGACGACGCTGTCCACAATCGCTCAGCTTTGCGGCGCGGTATTGAATATAATACTTGACCCCATTCTGATATACGGACTTATCGGGTTTCCGGAAATGGGTGTTAAGGGCGCGGCAGTCGCAACGGTTACGGCACAGATACTCACGCTTGTACTCGGTATAATATTCCATCATAAATTCAATAAGGAAATCAATGATTCGCCGCGGTTTATAAAACCGAATAAAAAAACCATACTCGGTATATACAGGGTAGGACTGCCGGCTATAATAATGCAGGCGCTGATGTCGGTGATGTCATACGGAATAAATGTAATATTCGCCATAGTGTCGCAGGCCGCCGTCACGGCGTTCGGTATTTATTATAAGATACAGCAGTTTGTGTATTTCGCCGCGTTCGGCATGAATAACGCCATGATACCGATTATCGCGTTTAATTACGGCAGAGGAGATAAGCGCCGTATGAAGGACGGTATAAAATACGGAATTTTATATACTTTAATTCTGATGCTTCTGGGCGCGGCTGTCCTGCGGATTTTCGCATTGCCCATATGCGGGGTGTTCTCGCTGTCGTCCGAGGCGACGGAGCTGTGTAAAAACGCGATACGCATAGTTACTCTCGGATATTTGTTCGCGGGAGTTAATATAGCTATGCAGGGAACATTTCAGGCGTTGGGCGACGGGGTAAAGTCGCTTATCGTGTCGCTTATAAGACTGATTGTTATAACTCTGCCGCTTGCGTTTATATTCGCAAAAACCGCAAACGCCGAGGTGAATATATGGTTCTGCTTTCCGCTGGCGGAATTGTGCGGACTTGCCGCCGCGGTAATATTTGCGTGCGCCGCGAATATTGCCGAAAACGGCGGCAGCAAAAAACGTGTATAAATATATACTGTCCTGCAAAATTTTGTAAAAATTCTGTGAATTTGTAATATAACATTTAAAAGATTTTCATAATACCCTTTATTATTTTAAAAAGTTATGATACAATAGGTACAAGGATTAAGAAAGCAGGAGGTCAATATAATGGCTAATAATAAAATACTTATAGTGGACGATGACGAGCATATCGCCGAGCTTATAAAGCTGTACTTTGATAAGGACGGCTTTTCGGCGGTTACGGCGAATAACGGCAGGAAAGCGATTGAGCTTTTCAAATCCGAGGCGCCGTCGATAGTCATACTTGACGTTATGATGCCGGAGATGGACGGCTGGCAGGTATGCCGCGAGATAAGACGCGTAAGCAATATACCGATTATAATGCTTACCGCCAAGGGCGAAACCTTCGACAAGGTGCTGGGACTGGAGCTTGGCGCCGACGATTACATGGTAAAGCCGTTTGAGCCGAAGGAGCTTATAGCGCGCGTCAAGGCGGTGCTGAGGCGCAGCGATACAAAGGAGGCGTCGGCGGAAAAGGAGATTGTATTCCCCAACCTCACGATAAATCTCACGAATTATGAGCTTAAAATAAACGGAAATATCGTGGAAATACCGCCCAAGGAGCTTGAGCTGCTGTACTTCCTCGCCTCTAATCCAAACCGCGTTTTTACGCGCGAGCAGCTTCTTGAGGAGGTTTGGGGCTTTGACTACTTCGGCGACTCGCGGACTGTTGACGTACATATAAAAAGACTGCGCGAAAAGCTGGAGGGCGTCGAGGCGAACTGGCAGCTTAAAACCGTCTGGGGCGTAGGATATAAATTCGAGGTAAGGTAATGTTTAAAAGCATTTTGATGCGTCATTTCTGGACGTACGCCATAATATTGATACTGGTGTTCACGTCAATATCTCTGTCGGCGGGCATATTTGTAATCCATTTTGCCACTGAGATACATGTTTCAAACGTACTGAAGGTATCCGACACAATCGAGTACTGGACGGGCGCGCTGCAGATTGAAAATACAGATTTCAGGAGGCAGGATGTCTACGGCAGGGTTGTAAAGTCATGGGCGGATTTTCTGCGCGCCGATATAATCGTAACCAATATCGACGGAGAGGTCATGTACAGCACGCGTATTGTCACAACCGTACCGGACAGTATACTTACGCGTGTGGCGTTGGGCGAGGTTGTAAGGGAAAGAGGTACGTTTAACAACGCGTATGACAAAAAGGTTATGATTGTCGGCGTGCCGGTGGAATATGAGGGTAATATTGTCGGCGCGATGTTTTTTAACGCCGATCTTATGAACGTCAGAAAAACGGTTCTTGAATTGTTTTATATATTCCTTATATCCTCCGCGTTTTCAATTCTTGTCGCCTTTGTACTGGTATATTGGCAGTCAAAGCGAATTTCAAAGCCGATTGACGAGATAAACAGGGCGGTACGGTCGATAGCGTCAGGTCAGCTTGACCGCCGCGTTGAGGTAACAAGCGCCGACGAGATAGGTCAGCTCGCGTCCAGCTTTAACTTTATGGCGGACTCCGTAGAGGCGCTGGAGGACACGCGTACCGAGTTTATCAGCGATGTGTCGCATGAGCTGCGTACGCCGATGACAAGTATATCGGGCTTTGTAGCCGGAATTCTGGACGGTACCATTCCGCCGGAAAAGGAAAAGGACTATCTGAAAATCGTGCTTGACGAGTGCGGACGGCTTACAAAAATGGTGAACGACATGCTTGAAATGTCAAAGATGTCCTCGCGAGAGTACAAGCTTGATGTGTCCAAGTTTGACCTGAACGAGCTTGCGCGCGTATGCATAATCGAGCTGGGGAGCCGCATTGATGAAAAAAACCTCGAGGTGAATGTGGATTTTGCGAGCGACAGCCTGATGGTAATAGCCGATGCCGACGCTATAAAGCGAGTAATAATAAATCTTTTGGACAATGCTGTAAAATTCAGCTACCCGAACACTACAATCGGTATAAAGACGTGGGTCGAGGGCGGTAAGGCGAAATTTTGCGTAGGAAACTTCGGCGACGGGATTGACGGCGCGGATTTGAGTAATATATTTAATCGTTTTTATAAGACGGATAAGTCGCGCGTCAATGAAAAGAGCGGCGCGGGATTGGGACTGTCCTTTGTAAAAAATATTCTCACGCTTCACAAGCAGAGCGTATGGGTTGAAAGCGTGGACACAAAGGAGGGCAGCGAGGCAAAATACACAAAATTTACCTTCACCTTGGAACGCGCGTAGGTATTTTTAACGGTAAATTGAAAATAAATCGGTTGACGCCTTTTATGTCGGCAATCAAGGCGGCAAAATTTTATGAATTGTCGGTTAAAAAGAAAAGAAATGTTATAAATTTGTATGATACAGAAAATCAAAGCTCCGCGGCGCTTGATTTTTTATAAAAATTGTAGTAAAATATTTCTGTAAAAAACAACTTGGAGAGGAGATAGGATTTTGGAATTTATAGCGTTTCTGATACTGTTTCCGTTTTTGACGGCGGCAGTTCTGACTCTGGTCAAAGACAATACTGTCAGAAAGGGAGTTGTCTACACGGGCAGCGGTATTATAATTGCGGCGTCGGTAGTGTTTGCGGTAATATATTTTGCCGGCGCGCTCGGCGAAACAGCCGAATATTTAGAGCGGTCGGGTATAGTACATATTATAAATTATGCTATGCTTGCGGTCGAGCTGTTTCTTACCGTGCTTATTGTACGTCTTAGCCTGAAATACAAAAAATACCACGCGGCTCTGCTTTCTGTTGCGGGTACGCTTATTATGGCGTGGCTGGAGCTTTCGGGCGGGGCGGACTCCGCCGCGGCGCATATTTACGTGGACAGACTTGCGGTTGTCATGTGTCTTATAATAGGAATTATCGGTTCTCTTATATGTATTTATGCCGCGGGCTACATGACCGATTACCATGAGCATCATAAGGAATTCAAGGACAGGAGAACCTTCTTTTTTCCTATGCTCTATATTTTTCTCGGGGCGATGTTCGGTCTTGTGCTGTCGTCAAATCTTTGCTGGATTTACTTCTTCTGGGAAATCACGAGTATATCCTCGTTCCTGCTTATCGGCTACACGCGTACGAAGGAGGCGGTGGACAATTCCTTCCGCGCGTTGTGGATGAACCTTTTGGGAGGACTGGGATTTGCCGCAGCGATTGTTTTCTGCGCAACGAGGCTCAATACTACGACTCTGACGGAGCTTACCTCGCTCAATCTTGTTACGGCGGCGCTTATGCCGACGATACTTCTGTCGTTCGCGGCGCTTACAAAATCGGCGCAGCTGCCGTTTTCAAAATGGCTGTTGGGCGCGATGGTCGCGCCTACGCCAACCTCGGCGCTGCTGCACAGCGCGACTATGGTCAAGGCGGGAGTGTATCTGCTTTTAAGGCTTTCGCCTATGCTTACCGGCAATATGGCGGGAACAATGGTTTCCATTGTGGGCGGCCTTACGTTCCTTGTGGCGAGTATGCTGGCTATAACCGTTTCCGACGGTAAAAAGGTTCTTGCATACTCCACAATCTCTAATCTCGGACTTATAACCGCCTGCGCGGGCGTGGGTACCGAGGAAACGGTCTGGGCGGCTGTGCTGCTTGTAATATTCCACGCGGTTTCAAAATCAATGCTGTTCCAGGCGGTCGGCGCGATTGAAAACGCGACAGGCAGCCGTGATATAGAGGATATGCACGGCCTTATCGTGAGCGCGCCCTTGCTCGGCTTTGTAATGGTTGTAGGTATTGCGGGCATGTTCCTTGCTCCGTTCGGTATGCTTATTTCAAAATGGGCGGCGCTTAAGGCGTTTATCGACGCGGGTAATATAGCGCTCGTACTTTTCCTTGCTTTCGGTAGCGCTACTACAATGCTGTACTGGACAAAATGGCTCGCTAAAATTCTCGCTTGCAAGGCTCTTACGCACAAGGTCGAAAAGAAAACCTCGCGCAATCAGTGGGCGTCGCTTATAACTCACGCGGCGCTGATGATTTTGGTATGTATGCTGCTGCCGCTTATATCGGTTAAGCTTGTCGAGCCTCTGATAGCGCAGGTATTTAAGGTTGCGAACGTATCGGTACTCGCCGCGGAGGATTTGATTATAATGGTGGTAATGCTTGCAATGGTATTTGTCGTGCCGCTTATATCGCATTTTATAATGCTCCGTATCAAGGCGACGCCGAATACAGAATATATGGCCGGTATTAACGAGGGCGACAACCGTCACTTCAGGGACTCATTTGAGCAGTCCAGAAACATGTACCTGTCGAACTGGTATATGGTTGACCTGTTTGGAGAGAAAAAGATATGGGTTCCGTCGCTGATTTTGTCCGCCGGCATAATAGTCGTATTTATGGGACTTGTATTCACAACCGGAGGTGTTATGTAATGATTAAATCCATATTGCTTGTCATACTGTATATACTGCTTGCTCCGATTGCCGGCGGTCTGCTCTCCGGTATCGACCGTAAAATCACGGCGCGTATGCAGGGGCGTGTCGGACCTCCCCTCCTTCAGCCGTTTTACGATGTGAGAAAGCTTATAAACAAGGAAATTCTGCTTATAAATAACATGCAGTATCTGTTCGCGTGGTGCTTTATCGTGTTCGTGGCGTTTACGGGCGCGCTCGCGTTTGGCGGAGCGAATATACTGCTGGTATTCTTTGTATTCACTACGGCCGCGATGTTCCTCGTGCTGGAGGCGGCGACGACAAATTCGCCGTATTCGGTTATGGGCGCGAACCGTGAAATGATACAGATGCTCTCCTACGAGCCAATGGTGCTTTTAACGGCGGTAGGATTTTATCTTTCGTCGCGTATATGGCTCGGCGAGGGCAGCTTTTCAATATCCGCCGTTATTCAGGCGCCGATACCGAATGTCGTGTATCTGCCGGGCGTTTTTATCGGATTTGTGTACATATTGACAATCAAATTCAGGAAGTCGCCGTTTGACCTGTCAATGTCGCATCACGCGCATCAGGAAATGGTCAAGGGAGTAACAACCGAGCTTTCCGGAGGAATGCTTGCGCTTATCGAAATATCGCATTGGTACGAGAATGTTTTTCTGCTGAGTATTATCGCGCTGTTTATTATATGCTCAAAATGGTGGAGCATACCGCTGGCGGCGGTTGCCGTGGCGGCGGCGTTCTTTTTGGAAATTCTGATAGATAACACAAGCGCGCGCGTAAAATGGGATAAAATGTTTAAATCCGCGTGGGCGGTCACGCTCATTTTCGGCGCGGTAAACGTTTTCATTTTACAGCTTATATAAGGGGGTAGGATATAATGGCAAAGGTTTCAAAATCACCGTGGCTCCTGCACTACGACGGCTCAAGCTGCAACGGCTGCGACATAGAAGTGCTGGCGTGTCTTACGCCCGTGTACGACGTCGAGCGTTTCGGCGTTATAAATACCGGCAACCCTAAACACGCCGACATACTGCTTATAACAGGCGGTATAAATTCGCAGAACAAATCGGTTGTCGAGCAGCTGTACTCGCAGATGCCGGAACCGAAGGTTGTGTGCGCGGTCGGAATTTGCGCGTGCAACGGCGGTGTGTTTAAGGAATGTTACAATATTATAGGCGGCGTCGACAAGGCGCTGCCGGTGGATATATACGTACCCGGCTGCGCCGCAAGACCGAACGCCATAATTGACGGCATTGTCAAGGCTGTGGCGCTTTTGGAGGAAAAACGCGCCCAAATTAAATCGGAGGGAGGCGGTAAAAATGCGTGAGGAATATGTTTATGTGGATTTGCCGGTTGACCAGCTTACGCTCAAGGCTGTCAAGGCGAAAAGCGTCGGCGCGCGTCTTGTACAGATTTGCGCGGTCAACACGGAAAACGGCTACGACCTTTTGTACTCCTTCGCGGACGGCTATCACTTTGTAACGTACAAGGTGGCGGTTGAAAGACATGAGGAGGTTGCGAGCATATCGGATATTTATCCGTCGGCGTCGCTGTACGAAAACGAGATGCGCGAGCTGTTCGGCGTACAAATTAGATACATGAAGCTTAATTATCACGACAAGCTTTACACTATAGACATGGAAACACCGTTCAGACCGGACAAAAAGGAGGAAAACGCAAATGGCTAACAGAACTATTGTGCCTTTCGGACCTCAGCATCCGGTACTGCCGGAGCCAATACATCTTGACCTGGTTCTTGAGGACGAAAAGGTTGTCGATGCGATACCCAAGATAGGATATATACACCGCGGACTTGAAAAGCTCATTGAGAAACGTGATTTTAATGATTATACCTACGTTATAGAGAGAACATGCGGAATTTGCTCGTTTATGCACGGTATGGGCTACGTCGAGGCTATGGAGCGTATTTTTGATACGGAAATACCGGACCGCGCAAAGTATCTGCGCACAATATGGGCGGAAATGTCAAGAATTCACTCGCATATGCTGTGGCTCGGACTTTTAGCCGACGCGTTCGGCTTTGAGGCGCTGTTTTATCAGTGCTGGAGAATGAGAGAGCGCGTTCTCGATATGTTCGAGGAATCCACAGGCGGACGCGTTATTTTCTCTGTAAATAAAATCGGCGGATTATTGAAGGATATGCCGCCGGAAATGCTTACAAAATTTGTAAACAATTTTAATGAAATGGAAAAGGAACTTAAACAGCTTACCGATGTGTTCCTGACCGATTACACTGTCGAGTCGCGTCTTCGCGGAGTGGGAATTCTTACAAAGGAGGAGGCGATTGAGCTTGGCGCGGTAGGTCCGATGATGCGCGCGAGCGGTATTGCTATTGATACCAGAACGCTCGGCAGCTACGGCGCGTACAGCGACCTGAGCTTTAACGCTGTAACAAGCAGCGAGTGTGACTGCTACGCGCGCTGTGAGGTTCGCATAAAGGAGATATTCCAGTCGATTGACCTGATACGTCAGGCAGTCGCTAAAATCCCGTCGGGCGACATTGCCGTCGCGGTTAAAGGCAACCCCAACGGAGAAGCGTTCGCGAGAATGGAGCAGCCTCGCGGCGAGGCTATCTATTACTGCCGCGCGAACGGTTCAAAATTCCTGGAGCGCGTAAGAGTCAGAACGCCGACCTTTACAAATATCACGCCGATGATTAAGACTCTTGTCGGCGCTGAGTTCGCGGACGTTCCGCTGCTTATTCTGACAATTGACCCGTGCATAAGCTGTACGGAGAGATAGGGCTTGAAAGGAGATTTATGTTATGGCAGGTATAATGAAATTTACAAGGTTCGCGCTGAAAAATCTGTTTTCAAAGCCGGCTACTCAGGACTATCCCGCGAAGCCGCGCGAGTATCCCGAAAGGACGCGCGGCAGCGTGCGAATTAAAATTGACAACTGTATTTTCTGCGGTATGTGCGCGAGGAAATGTCCGTCGGGCGCGATTACCGTAGACAAGACGGCGCGTACGTGGAGCATAGACCGTATGGGCTGCGTTCAGTGCGAAAACTGCGTAAATTCGTGTCCTAAGAAATGTCTACGCACGGATACGCAGTATACCGAGCCGGATTACGAAAAGAAAACAGATACCTATCAAGGTCCGCCGCCTCCGCCGAAGCCGGAACTGACTCCGGAGAAGATAGCGGAGCTGAAGGCCGCTGCTGCGGCAAAAAAGGCGGCTGCGGAAAATAAAAATGACTAAGAAATACACAATCTGCGGTTTGGTTCAGGGGATAGGCTTTCGTCCGTCTGTAAAACGTGCCGCAGATTTTTGTAATATACTTGGCACGGTCAGAAACACAGGCGGCGCTGTCGAGATTACAGCGAGAGGCGGAGAGGAGGAGCTGCGCGCGTTTGAGTTAATGGTTAAAAATATCCGCGGAGCCGTTATAACAGATTTTATCGAGGAGTATGCCAAAGACACGAATTTTTCGGATTTCAGCATAGCGGAGAGCGGCGCGGACGCCGTTTCCATGCCGCTGCTTACTCCCGATAAGGCGACCTGCGACAGCTGTCTTGCGGAGTTTTCCGACCCTGAAAACCGCCGTTATATGCACCCGTTTATAAGCTGTACGGAGTGCGGTCCGCGATACTCGATTATACGCGATATTCCTTATGACCGCGAAAATATCACTATGTCGGAATTTGAAATGTGCGATGACTGTATGAGTGAATACATGGACATTTCCGACCCGCGCGCTCATGCGCAGACGATAGCGTGCAACGGCTGCGGTCCGAGACTGTCATACACGAAGGAGGGCAATCCGCTGGATGGAGCTGTTATAACAATTCAAAACGGCGGGGCTGTCGCCGTAAAAGACATAGGCGGCTACCATTTGGCGTGCGGAGCGCTTGATGAGAGCGCGGTAAGGCGCGTTAGGGAGATAAAGCGGCGCGAAACAAAGCCGTTCGCGGTGATGTTTCATGATATTTGGGCAATTCGCGAATATGCGTACGTATCGGATAAGGAAGAAGAGCTTCTCCTGTCTCCGGCAAGACCGATTGTGCTTTTAAAAAAGAAAAAGGAGCTTGCCGAAGGTGTTTGCGACATGAGCGACAGCATAGGCGCGTTTTTGCCGTGTAACCCCGTGCAGCATTATCTCACAGGGAAGTGCGGCGCGCTCGTTATGACAAGCGCGAATTTGTCCGGCGCTCCGATAATCGCCCGCGACAGTGAAATTAAGCGGTTACGCGAAACCGTCGGCGGCTTTGAGATACTTTCGCATGACCGTAAAATAGAAAACCCGTCGGATGACTCCGTCTGCCGGGTAATCCTCGGCAAAACGCAGCTTATACGCCGCGCTCGCGGATATGTGCCGCTGCCGGTTGATATAGGAATTAAATCCAATCGGACGGTTCTTGCCGCGGGCGGAGATTTAAAAGCCGCGTTTTGCTATGCCGCAGGCGGACGCGCGTATATGAGCCGTTATTTCGGTGACTTGGAAAACGCGGCGGTGTATGATGAATGGAGAAGTGAAATAAAAAAACTCGGCAATCTGCTTAAAATCGATAATTACCAATTTATATCCGACCCCCACCCCGCCTATTACAGCGCTAGGTACGCCGACGGCTTGACGCTTCAGCACCACTTCGCGCATATGGCTTCGGTTATGGCGGAGCATGGTTTGGATAGCGGATTGGGATTTATTTTTGACGGCACAGGCTACGGCGCCGACGGCAGCGTATGGGGCGGCGAGGCGGTTTTATACGACGGCGCCTTTAAGCGCAAAGCGTCGCCGGAGTATACCGAGCTTTTGGGCGGCGACGAGGCGGCGAAAAACTCCGCGCTTACGCTTGACTGTTTCCTGATTGCGGCGGGTATTGAACCGCACGGCGAAAACGCGGCAATTGTAAGCGCCGCGCTTAAAAATCACGTCAATACAGTAAAATCGTCGAGTATTGGCAGACTGTTTGACGCAATGTCGGCGCTGCTTGATATAAGCGCGTACAACACGTATGAGGGCGAAAGCGCGATTTTACTTGAAATCGCCGCTAAAAAAACCGATAAGGCTTATCCGCTGACGTTACCCATAAAGGACGGAAAATGGCGCGTATCCGAGCTTATACGTCAAATTGCGGCGGCGTATGACGCGGGCGCGGACAAAAACTCCCTTGCTCTCGGTTTCCATGCGGCAATTGCGGACGCCGTGTGCGATTATGCCGAAAAACAGGATAAAACAACGAATATTATACTCTCCGGCGGCGTGTTCGCGAACGAGCTTTTAACAACGCTCTGTTACGAACGGCTGAACGCCGAAGGATACAAGGTTTATATAAACGAGCAAGTACCGTGTAACGACGGCGGTATCGCCCTCGGACAGGCATGGTACGCATTGAAAATTATAGGAGGAAATTGATATGTGTGTTGCGGCTCCCGGAATTGTTGAGGAAATCAACGGTAACATTGCGAAAATCAATTACAGTGGAAATATCGTAAAGGCGAACGCCGGACTTGTTAAGGTCGCCGTCGGCGACTGGGCGCTCGTCCACGCCGGAATGATTATACAAAAGCTGGATAAAGACGAGGTGAAAAAAATGAAGGAGCTTTTCGACGAGCTGGAGGAGCTTGGAAATGCCTGACATCGAAGAAATTAAGGATTATCTGAAAAATTACGACGGCGAGCCGCAGACTATAATGGAGGTCTGCGGAACGCACACCGCGTCAATTTCCGAAAACGGCATAGCGGACTTGCTCTCCGATAAAATCAAGCTTATATCGGGTCCCGGCTGTCCTGTATGCGTGACCGCCGCGGCGTATGTCGACAGACTTGTCGAACTGTCATTTAAGGAGCGCACAACGGTTGCGTCATTCGGCGACATGCTCCGCGTGCGAGGTTTGGAATTGTCTTTAAGCGAGGCCGCGGCGCACGGCGCGTCGGTTAAAACGGTGTACTCGCCGTTTGAGATAATCGACATGGCAAAAAAATCCCCCGAAACCGATTTTATCTTCGCGGCGGTAGGGTTTGAAACGACTACGCCCGCGTACGCGCTTATGATCGAACGGCTTATTAACGAGGGCGTTTCAAACGTCAGGCTCCTGACCGCGCTCAAAACCATGCCGCAGGCGATACGCGCGGTGTACACAGATAAAATAACCGGGTTTGTTGCGCCCGGTCATGTAGCGGTTATAACCGGTCATAGGATGTTCGAGGAGTTGGCGGGAGAGCTTAACGTGCCGTTTGTGACGGCCGGATTTAGCGGCGAGGAATTACTGGCCGCGATTTACGCGCTCGTAAGACTGAGCGGTGACAGCGCCATGAACCTGTACCCCTCCGCTGTGACGTATGACGGTAATGAAACGGCAAAGGCGATTGTGGATAAATACTTTGCTCCCTGCGACGCCGCGTGGCGCGGACTTGGGATTATCAGGGACTCCGGATTATGTCTGCGTCATGAATTCGCGGAATTTGACGCGGGCAGCGCGGGTCTTACGGAGGATAATATGTTCAGCGAAAGCTGCTCCTGCGGCGATATAATCTGCGGCAGAAAGCCGCCGACAGAGTGCGCGATGTTCGGTAAGAGCTGTACGCCCGACACACCGAGGGGCGCGTGTATGGTGTCGATGGAGGGAGCGTGCTTTCACTATTATATAAGCGGGAGGAGTTAATATGAAAATTACAATGGCGCACGGCAGCGGCGGCAGGTCGACTGCCGCGCTTATCGAGGGCATATTTAAAAAGGCGAATTCCAATCCCGTGCTGGATATTATGGAGGACAGCGCGATTGTTGACGGCAGCGGGAAAATCGCCGTAACGACGGACAGCTTTGTTGTTACGCCGCTGATTTTCCGCGGCGGCGACATAGGACGTCTTTCCGTCTGCGGTACGGTAAACGACCTTTTAATGCGCGGCGCGGAGCCAAAGTATATAACGAGCGCCTACATAATCGAGGAGGGCGCGGACACGGAGCTGTTGACGCGTATAGCGGAGTCTATGGCCGAAACAGCGCGAGAGGCGGGCGTTACGGTTATCGCGGGCGACACGAAGGTAATCGGCGGCAGCGGCGGCGTGTACATCAATACCGCCGGCGTCGGCTTTGCGGACGCGGATACCGATATACAAAGCGCGAATTGCCGCGCGGGCGACATTGTTATAGTGTCCGGAAATCTTGGCGACCACCATGCGGCGATACTGAGCGAGCGCATGGAGATTGAGAACAATATAAAAAGCGACGCGGCGCCGCTTGTGGAAATGGTATTTAATATGCTTGACGGCGGCGTGCGCATACATGCCATGCGCGATATTACACGCGGCGGTCTTGGTACGGTTTTAAATGAGTTTTCGGTTTCGTCCGGCTATGGTTTTGAGCTTTATGAGGATAAAATACCGGTATCGGACGACGTCGCGGCGTTCGCGAAAATTCTCGGACTTAATATTATGCACATGGGAAATGAAGGTAAGCTTGTCGCGGTTGTTGACAAAAACGACGCGGATTTGGCGCTGTCGCTTATAAAATCCAGCCGTTACGGCGAAAACGCCGCTATAATCGGCGAAGTAACCGAAAGCGGCGGCGTTGTTATGAACACGCGGATTGGCGGCAGACGTATTGTAAATGAGCTGTACGGCGAGGGTCTGCCGAGGATTTGCTGATATTTCAAACTTTATATCTTTTTCGTACATAACAAAAACACCTCGCTTGCGATACTTTTATTATATCATAAAAAAGATGTTTTGTCTGTTATGTTTTTTGTGCGCAAAATTTTCATTTCCGGCTTATTTTACAAAAAAAATGCCGCGAGCGGCAAATTCCGACAAAGGTTATCATAATTCATCAAAGGAAATAAAAGGTAAAAAATGGAAATATATATATACAGGATATTTTTACATAACAGGAGGATAAACAAATGGAATTGCTGTTGCTTGGCAAATACCGTATGCTGGTAGCGCGAATATTCGGCGAGCTTGACCACCACAGCGCGGACAGCGTCCGCGAGGGAGTGGACAGAGAGCTGGGACGCACGGGCGCGCTTAACGCGGCGTTCGATTTCAGTCATGTGACATTTATGGACTCGTCGGGTATAGGCGTTATAATGGGCAGGTACAAAACCGTTAAAGCGCTGGGAGGGAAGGTTATTATATACGGAGCGTCCGGAGATGTAAAACGGATTATAGCCATGTCCGGCATAGACTCTCTTGTGACGGTGTCGGATACTCTTGAAAACGGAATTAAGGAGGCATTTTCAGATGTATAGAAACAGTATGAAGGTTCAGTTTCCCGCAATATCTGACAATGAGAGTTTCGCCCGTACGGTCGCGGCGGCGTTTGTGCTTGAAACGGACCCGACTGTGGACTGGCTCACCGAGCTTAAAACCGCCGTGTCGGAAGCGGTGACAAACGCTATTATACACGGTTATGACGGCGCGGAGGGTATGGTAACAATGGAGGGCGCCATATACGAGGGAACCGTGGAGATAAGCGTCAGCGACGAGGGAGTCGGCATACCCGATATACGCAGGGCGCGAGAGCCTCTCTTTACCGGTAAGCCGGAAATGGAGCGTTCGGGTATGGGCTTTACAATAATGGAAACCTTTATGGACAGCCTTGACGTTGAAAGCGAGGTCGGCAGGGGCACGCGCGTTACCATGACAAAAAAATTAAAGTAGGTGACGGCGTTGCAGGATAATACAGCTTTGATTGAACGCGCGCGGGAGGGGGACAAGCAGGCGGAGAATTTACTGGTGGAAAAAAATATGGGACTTGTTTACAGTATTGTAAGGCGCTTTTCAAAGCACGGCTGTGACAGCGAGGATTTGGCGCAAATAGGCGCCATAGGACTTATAAAGGCGGTAAAAAAATTCAATCCGGAATTCAACGTACAGTTTTCTACATATGCGGTGCCGATGATAACCGGCGAGATAAAGCGGTTTCTGCGTGACGACGGCTCGGTTAAAATAAGCCGTTCCCTGAAAGAAAACGCGCTGAAGGGCTGGCGGTGCGAGGAGCTTTTACGGCGCAGGCTCAACAGACAGCCCACCGTCAAGGAGATTGCGGAGGAATGTGGTATTGACGCGGAAAGTCTTATAGAGGCGTTCGAGGCGGCGGCGCCGCCCGAAAGTATATACGAAAGCGTCTATTCGAGCGGCGACAAGGAAATAAGCCTGATTGACACCTTGGCCGGCGGAGATATCGAGGAAGAAATTGTAAATAAGGTTTTAATTGACGAAATTTTAAAGCGTATGAAACCGCGCGAAAGGGAGATAATACTTCTTAGATATTTCCGAGGAAAAACACAGTCGGAAATAGCGAGGGTAATGGGCGTGTCGCAGGTACAGATTTCACGCATAGAAAAAAAGGCGATTGAAAGAATACGCTCCGAGATGCCGTGAGGCTGTGAAAACAAAGGTTTGTTTCACGGAAAGGGAAAATATATGAAGGACAATAAAATTTTTGAAGTGCTGCAAAGAGTCGGACGCTCGTTTATGCTGCCGATTGCCATACTGCCGATTGCAGGACTTTTTCTCGGTATAGGCAGTTCCTTTACAAATGAAACAATGCTTAAGGCATACGGGCTTATGGGAATTATGGGACCCGGTACGGTCATATATTCCGTACTCACGGTTCTGAGCGCCGCGGGCAACGTTGTTTTTGAAAACCTGCCGCTGCTGTTTGCGATTGGAGTGGCTATAGGTATGGCTAAGCGTGAAAAGGAGGTCGCGGCGCTGGCAAGCGTCATTGCGTTTTTTATCATGCATACCGCGATAAGCGCGCTTATTTCAGTAAACTACGCCGGCGGCTCTATGGACGCCGACGTTATGCAGCTCGCGGCGCAAAAAATGGAGGAGGCGCTGGGTCTTAGCGGCGCGACAAGCCGCGTACTCGGAATATACTCGCTCAACATGGGAGTGTTCGGCGGTATTATAGTAGGACTCGGTACAGCGGCGCTGCACAACCGTTTTTACAAAATACAGCTGCCTCAGATGCTGTCGTTTTTCGGAGGTACGCGTTTTGTGCCTATTATATCGGCTGTGGTGTTCCTACTCGTCGGAATACTGATGTATTTTGTATGGCCGTATATTCAGAAGGTAATCTCGCTTTTAGGAAGTCTTGTACAGAACACGGGTTATATAGGAACGCTGATTTACGGAATAATAGAACGCGCGCTGATACCGTTCGGTCTGCACCATGTATTCTATATGCCGTTCTGGCAGACCAATGTCGGCGGTTCGATGGAGGTCGGCGGACAGCTTATAAACGGCGCGCAGAATATTTTCTTCGCGCAGCTCGCGTCCTCTGACACAACACGTTTCTCTGTGGAGGCGACGCGCTTTATGGCGGGTAAGTTCCCGTTTATGATATTCGGACTGCCTGGAGCCGCGCTCGCGATTTACCAATGCGCGCGCAAGGAAAAGAAAAAGGCTGTCGGCGGACTTTTACTGTCGGCGGCGCTCACAGCGGCGATAACAGGTATCACGGAACCTCTGGAATTCACATTTTTGTTTGTGGCGCCCGTGCTTTACGGCGTGCATTGCGTACTCGCGGGAATTTCATTCATGCTTATGCACATTTTTCATGTGGGCGTGGGCATGACGTTTTCGGGCGGTATTATAGACCTGTCGCTGTTCGGTATTTTGCAGGGCAACGCTAAAACAAACTGGATTTACGCCGTACTGGTCGGCATTGTGTATTTCTTTGTCTACTGGGGCGTGTTCACGTTTATGATAAAGAAATTTAACTTCAAGACGCCCGGACGCGAGGCTGACAACGAGGAAACCAAGCTGTACACCCGCGCGGACGTGAACGCGAGAAAAGCGGGCAGGAACGCCGCCGACCCCGCCTCCGCGCTGATACTGAAGGGTCTGGGCGGCAAGGACAATCTGTCCGACCTGGACTGCTGCGCGACCAGACTGCGCGTTACCGTAAACGACAGCTCAAGGATTGACGAGAGCCTGTTAAAACAAAGCGGCGCGGCGGGTATTATCAAAAAGGGCAACGGAGTACAAATTATATACGGACCGCGCGTGACGGTGGTGAAGTCGCATTTGGAGGATTTTATGGCGAGTCCGGAAAGCGATAATCCCGACGCGTTTATCCCCGACGCCGCGTCGGACAGCGGTACGCAGCTTGGTACCGCGCCCGAGCCTGACGGAACGGTTATAACGCTGGCGTCGCCGGTGAAAGGTAAGGTGATACCGCTCAGCGCTGTGAAGGACGGGGTATTCTCCGAGGGTATGATAGGAAAAGGCGCGGCCATAGAGCCTGCCGAAGGAAAAATATTCTCGCCTGTAAACGGCGTCGTGGACAATATCACGGACACAAAGCACGCAATAGGAATAACGGCTGAAAATGACGCGAATATACTGATACATGTCGGTATTGATACCGTCAAGCTCGGCGGACGCGGCTTTAACGTTAAGGCGGAGGAGGGCGCGAAGGTCAGAAAGGGCGACCTGCTTATGACCTTTGATATAACCGCGGTCAAAAAGAGCGGATACAGAACAACAACGCCCGTGGTTATATGCAACAGCGATGATTTCAGCAAGATAGAAATTATCGCGGACGGCGACGTGAACGCGGGCGACGGTATTATAAAGATTACAAAATAAAAGCGATATAATTCGGCGTCTTTAGACGCGGAAACAAATAGCATGAGAAAAGCCTCCATGATATAAAGGTAAAGGGTTTGGCGACCGTGTTACCAAAAATATATCATGGAGGCTTTTAACAATGATAAAAAATAATAATAGCTCTTGCTTAATCGCGTCAAATATAATATAATATAATAAAATATGTTTTATACGGTTATGCTTACAACGGTAGCCGGACACGTCATTTTACCGCTTTCGGCTTATAAATTCTAAGAGGGAGAGAAATAATATGCTGAACAGAAAAGAGTTAAAGAAAAACGCCAAAGGCGCGTTAAGGAGAAATTATTGGGGAATTGTTATAGCCTGCGCGCTTATGGCGATAGTTATGGGATATTTTACAAATCCGATAACAAGTATTGAAAACGCGGTTAAATTAAAAAACGGAGGATATGCCAATAAGGCGAATACCGATATTGTTATGGCTGATACCGCCCGTCAGGAGCCGTTAAGCAATACGGAAATAGTCGATAAGTTTTTGGGCGGTATCGGAGTTGATAATGACGGCGCGAAAAAGTGGACAACAGGCGTATTGTCTATGTTCGCGAGGAATACCGAGGGCGCGGGCAGCGTTATGTACGGAGTAATCAATTCGGTAAATCAAATAGCGTTCG
>CAZWMB010000008.1:0-41083 GCA_964634635.1 uncultured Lachnospiraceae bacterium | reverse complement strand
AAAACGATATGCCCGATTTTACCGAGCTTAAAACGATGTATGATAAGATACACTCAATGATACAAAACGGCAAGATTTTGTCGGCGAGCGTCGTGAAGGGTCACGGTATCTGCGAGGTAATATCGAAAATGGCGTTCGGAAACAAGATAGGCGCGGAACTCGGAAGCTATGTTACAAATGATATGCTCTTTAACGCGGCTATCGGCTCAATAGTTGTTGAGGCTAAGGAGGACTTAAGCAGCGGCATTTATATTGGACGCACAGTAAACAGCGGTAAAATAACCGTTTCGGGTACGGAAATCGATCTTAACGAGGCGATTTCGGTATGGCAGCAGCCGCTTGAGAAGGTATTCAGAACCAAGGCGGGACATTTTGACGCCGAGCCGGAAACCTACAGCTATGATAAGCGCAACATTACTGTTGCTTCCGAGAAGTTCGCGAAGCCCAGAATTTTCATACCGGTGTTCCCGGGAACAAACTGCGAGTATGATACGGCGCGCGCGTTTGAAAAGGCGGGCGGTGTCGCGGATGTGTTCGTTATAAGAAACCTCAGCGGCGCGGACGTTGAATACTCGATGCGTGAAATGGAAAAGAGGATAAACAATTCGCAGATCGTTATGATTCCCGGCGGCTTTTCGGGCGGCGATGAGCCGGAGGGCTCGGGTAAGTTTATCGCCACGGCGTTCCGTAACCCGCTTGTAAAGGACGCGGTTATGAATATGCTTAAAAACCGCGACGGACTGATGCTCGGCATATGCAACGGTTTCCAGGCGCTTATAAAGCTCGGACTTGTTCCCTACGGAGAGATACGCGATTTGGACGGCGGCTCGCCGACGCTGACGTTTAACACACTCGGACGTCATGTGTCGCGTATGGTAAGAACACGGATCGCGTCGAATAAATCGCCGTGGCTTGCCAACGTAAATACCGGCGACGTTCACACAATCGCCGTATCGCACGGCGAGGGACGCTTTACAGCGTCTGCGGAGCAGGTTGCGGAGCTTGCCAAAAACGGACAGATTGCTACGCAGTATGTAAACCTTGAATCTGAGGCGACGTATGACATTGAATGGAACCCTAACGGCTCAGTATCGGCTATCGAAGGAATAACAAGCCCCGACGGCAGAGCGCTTGGCAAAATGGGACACAGCGAGCGTATCGGCTCAAACGTGGCGTTTAATGTTCCGGGAGAAAAGGACCAGAAGCTGTTTGAGGCGGGAGTCAATTATTTTAAATAAGGCGCTCGGCCGCTCAGCGTAAAAAGCTTTTGGCTTTAACGCGGTAATTGAAAAGGTTTTCCAAAGCCTTCTTGATTTTGATTAAGGCGGCGCGCCGACCGTTACTTTGCAATGCGGGGGGCGGCTTACGGACGTCCGTATTTTATTCGCGGGGATTGATGAAATGAAACCAAAATTAGGAACTGTTTTTCCGTCTGTAACCGACGGAGAAATAACGAATTTAATAATAGAAAAGATAAGCATATCCAAAAATAGACGAAGGATAAGCATGGTTCTTGGACAGGGTACGCCGCCGCCTCTCGCGGATAAAGCGGCGGACGCTGTAAAGGCGGCGTGCGGTCTGTCCGATATTTCCGTATCTGTTGCGCGGGAGAGCGATATTGAAGTCGCGGGAAAACGCAATATAATGCTCTACGAGGTCGCCGAGGGACGCGGAGATATAATTACCGGCGCCGCGTCCGCGAAACCGCGGTATATAGGTAAGGCGGACGTAAAGGAAATGCTGTACGGCAGACCCATACGCGATGATATTACCGCGATTTCCTCTATTAAAGAAAATACGGGGCGCGTGACGCTTTCCGGCAGGGTTTTTGAGATTGACGAAAGAGAGATAGTATCGAAAAAGACGGGCAAGACGTTTCACCTTATTACAATGGACGTAACGGATAACCGCGACTCTGTTTCCGTTAAGATGTTCATACCGAAAACCGAGGACGACGGGTCTTTTAACAGACTTTTCGGAACGGTAAAAAAGGGCGTGAAAGACGGCGGAATATATATTGTGTGCCGCGGCAAGGCGCAGTATGACGAATACGCGAAGGAGGTAATCGTCATGGCGAACGACGTCGCGCAGATAAGCGCGCCTCCGGTGCGTATGGACACAGCGCCAAAAAAGCGCGTCGAGCTGCATATGCATACCCAGATGTCGGCGATGGACGCCGTTAACTCCGCTCAGGATTTAATTAACCGCGCGATATATTGGGGACACAAGGCTGTCGCAATAACCGACCACGGCGTTGTGCAGTCGTTTCCCGACGCGATGAAAGCGTCGGGTTTTAACGAAAAAATCAAGGTTCTTTACGGAGTTGAAGGCTATTTAATTGACGACAGCCGGAAAATTGTCCTCAATGCGGGCGACGAAAATCTTGACTCGCCGTTTGTCGTGTTTGATATAGAAACAACAGGATTAAATAATAAGACGGACAACATAACTGAAATAGGGGCGGTGAAGGTAGATGCGGGGAAAATTGTTGATAAGTGGTCAACATTTGTCAATCCGTGCGAGCCGATACCGCAGAACATAGTTGATTTGACGGGCATAACCGACGGCATGGTTAAGGACGCGCCTAAAATTGAGGAGGTTTTAGGCGGATTTTTTGACTTTTGTAAGGGCTGCGTGCTTGTCGCGCATAACGCCGCGTTTGACACCGGATTTATAAAAGCGGCGGCGCGAAAGCACGGCTTTGAATATAATTTCTGCTGCCTTGATACACTTATTCTGGCGCGCTGTATGTATCCGGAGCTGCCAAATTTCAGGCTTGACACGCTTGCCCGTCGCTTAAACGTCATTCTGGATAACCACCACCGAGCTGTGGACGACGCCAAGGCCACAGCGGACGCGTTTGTAAGAATGATTGCTCAGCTTAAGGAGCAGGGCAAATATGAGCTTAAAAAGCTCAATACCGAATTTGACATACGGAACGCGTCAAAGAAGAACAAAGCGTTTCATATTATAATTTTAGCTAAAAATCAGACGGGACTACGGAATATATATGAAATGGTTTCAGCATCGCATCTGAATTACTTTTTCCGTACTCCGCGTATACCGCGGAGTTTATTGGAGGAGAAACGGGAGGGGCTTATTTTAGGCTCGGCGTGCGAGTCGGGGGAGCTGTTTCGCGCGGTTGTTGACGGAAGGACGGACGAGGAGCTTAAGGAGATAGTCGATTTTTACGATTATCTTGAAATCCAGCCGATAGGCAACAACGCGTACATGAAGGCGGATTATAAGGGACACCCGAACGTAAATACCGACGAGGATTTACGTGATTTAAACCGCCGTATTGTTGAATTGGGCGAGAAGTACGGCAAGCCTGTCTGCGCGACCTGCGACGTGCATTTTATGGATATGGAAGGCGCGGATTACAGAAAAATACTTATGAACTACAAGGGCTTTGCCGAAGCCGACAAACAGGCGCCCTTGTATTTCCGTACGACCGAGGAAATGCTCAAGGAGTTTGAATATCTCGGCGCGCAAAAGGCGCGCGAGGTGGTGATTGACAATACAAATTTGATTGCGGATATGATAGAGGACGTGCGCCCGATACCGGAGAAAAAGTGTCCTCCGGTAATTGAGGGCGCGAAAGAGGGAATTGTAAACGACTCAATTAACCGCGCGAAGGAAATATACGGCGACCCGCTGCCTGAAATTGTGCGGAAACGTCTTGACAAGGAGTTGTATTCTATAACGACCTACGGCTTTGCGGTCATGTACAAAATCGCGCAGGAGCTGGTGCGTCATTCTCTGGAGGACGGCTATCTTGTAGGCTCGCGCGGCTCTGTCGGTTCTTCGTTCGTGGCGTTTCTGTCTGACATAACGGAGGTTAATTCGCTGCAGGGACATTACATCTGTCCCAACTGTAAAAACGTTGAGTTTATAAATTCCGAGATAGGTCAGTCCGGCTGCGATTTACCGGATAAGGTCTGCCCGAGGTGCGGCGCGCCGTACAAAAAGGACGGTCACGATATACCCTTTGAAACCTTTCTCGGTTTTAAGGGAGACAAGGAACCTGATATCGACCTTAACTTCTCAGGAGTGTATCAGCCGGTAATTCACAAATATACCGAAACGTATTTTGGCGAAGGAAAGGTATTCCGTGCGGGAACGATAGGCACGGTAGCTGAAAAAACGGCGTTCGGCTACGTGCGCCGTTACTGCGAGGACAAGGGAATTACCATGCGCAACGCCGAGATGAAGCGTCTCGCGAAGGGCTGCGAGGGGGTAAAGCGCACCTCGGGACAGCATCCGGGCGGAATAATCGTAGTGCCGTTCGAGAACGACATACATGAATTTTGCCCCGTACAGCACCCCGCCGACGACCCCAATTCCAATATTATTACAACGCATTTTGACTATCATAAAATAGATCAGAACCTCCTAAAGCTTGACGAGCTTGGACACGATGACCCGACGGTTATAAGAATGCTTGAGGATATAACGGGCGTTCACGCTCGGGATATACCGCTTGACGACCCTGAAACAATGAGTCTGTTTACGTCGAACAAAGCGCTTAAGCTCTTGCCGGGCAAGAATATAGGAACAAATTTAGGAACATACGGCGTGCCGGAATTCGGAACCAAATTTGTGCGTCAGATGCTTGAGGATACAAAACCGACGACATTTTCGGAGCTGGTGAGGATTTCGGGTCTGTCCCACGGTACGGACGTGTGGCTCGGCAACGCGCAGGAGCTGATACGCAGCGGCATGTGCGACCTGTCGCACTCAATTTGCTGCCGCGACGACATTATGAATTATCTTATAGCCTGCGGCGTTGAGAAAGAGCACGCGTTTAAGATAATGGAAATGGTGCGAAAGGGCAAAGGATTAACGCACGAGTTTGAGCGGGAAATGCGTGAAAATAACGTGCCGGATTGGTACATTGGCTCGTGTAAAAAGATAAAATATATGTTTCCCAAGGCTCATGCCGCGGCGTATGTAATGTCGGCTTTCAGAATTGCGTATTTTAAGGTTCACTATCCGGTTGCGTTCTATATCGCGTACTATACAGTCCGCGCGGATGATTTTGACGCGTCGGTAATGGCGGTGGGAGAGGATAGAGTGCGAGAGGAGATAAGGCTTATAAACGCGAAAAAAAAGGATGGCATTGCCTCGCCTAAGGAAGAAAATCTGATACCCATACTTGAAATCTGTATGGAAATGTATGCGCGCGGTATCGACTTTGTAAAGGTGGATTTGTACAAGTCGCACGCCACCGATTTTTTACAGGTGGACGGCTCAATACTGCCTCCGCTTTCCGCCTTGCCGGGACTTAGCGAAAACGACGCGGTAAGCATTACAAAGGAGCGCGAGAACGGAAAATTCAGAAATGTTGAGGATTTGCGGCTGCGTACGGGAATAGGAAAAAGTCCGCTGAATATTCTGAAGGAAAACGGCTGCTTTGACGACCTTCCCGATACGAACCAGGTTTCGCTGTTTGACTAAATCGGCTCGATAAAAACGAATGAAAAAAAGATTTAAAGTCCATACCGGCTTTAAATCTTTTTTGGTATCCGTACTGTCTCGCAGCGCTTTTTTACTTAAACTAACTTAGCGAGCTTAAGAGCGAGCTGAGATTTTTTTCTCGCCGCGTTATTTTTATGAATAATACCGCAGCTTGCACTCTGGTCAAGCTTTTTAACAGCCTCGTTGAAAAGCGCCGCAGCGTTTTCCTTATCGCCCGCAGTCACTGCTGCCTCAAACTTCTTGATAGCCGTCTTAAGAGCCGTCTTATGCGACAGATTAATCAGGGTCTTTTTTTCTGTAACCTTAACCCTTTTTTTTGCTGACTTAATATTCGGCAATTTCTACACCTCCGCGAATTTAATCTATAATACCGTACTATTATACATCAATTCCGCAGCAAATGCAAGTTTTTTTTGTATTTTTTTGCGTTTTAGATATTTTAGCCAAAACATTCTTTTCAAAGGGTAAGAAAAACAGTAAATTTATGTAAACCGTCCCGCAAAAACAGAGCTACCTATCAAGCATTTTTTTATAGTAATCGAGACTGGCGAAGCGCGTGTCATTCTGCGCGGAAACATACTGCTCCGACAATGAGCCTAGGACGCCGAGCAAGGCGCCGCCCGCGTTAAAGGCGAGCATTTTCTTATCCTTGGCGGACAGTATGTAATCCATAGCCCTGTAAATATTTTTATCAATTTTTATAAGCTGTTTGCCTCCGCAGGAGCGGCAGACCGTACCGCCCTTCAGTAAATCAAAGGCGTATACCTCGCCGCTGCCGCAGGATACGCAGGAATGTATTTCCGGGCGGTAGCCGCAAAGGCTCATAAGACGCAACTCGTATACGGTTTTGACCTTGCTGAGCGACTCGTTCCTGTACGCGAGCGCGTATACGCTGTTCAGGAAAAGACGCATGATACGTACGTCGGGATTGTTCATACCGAGCAGCGCGTAGGTTATGTCGGCAAGATACACGCAGAGCGACAGCTTTTTTATGTCCTCGGATATGGGGTAAAAGCCGTCTATGGTATCGATACTGTTTACCGTCATAATATCCTTGTTAGAGTCCTTGAAAAAGGTAAAGTTACCGTAACAAAGAAACTGGCTTGCCGCCGCCGTTTTACTTTTGGACTTCTTTGCTCCGTAGCCTGCGGCCTTTACGATACCGTGTTCCTCGGTAAAAATACTGAGCATTCTATGTCCTTCGCCGTAATCTGTCTGCTTTACGATAACGCCTCTTGCTCTAACTTCTGCCATGACTTTTCCTCGTCCTTTTGTTCCTTCAATCCGCTTACTGTCTTGTACAGCAGGTAAGCGTCTATATCACCCGTTCTTGCAAATGCTTCCCATGAAAATGAATTTAACTCCATAACGATATCCTCCGAAAAAACAAGTGTATATCTATTTTCCTACATTTTTCGGCGGTTATACTGACACTATTTTCTATTCCTTGCCGTAACCGAAGTTTTTTATTAAAAAGTCGCTGTTTCGCCAGTCGGATTTGACCTTTACCCATAGCTCAAGATACGTCTTTTTATCAAGCATTTTTTCTATGTCGCCTCTTGCGAGCGTACCTATTTTTTTAAGCATTTCACCGTTTTTCCCTATTACAATACCCTTGTGCGAGGCTTTCTCGCAGTATATCGTCGCGCGGATATTTGTAATCGATGGCTTTTCCCGCATTTCTGTGATTTCAATCGCAATACCGTGCGGAACCTCCTTGTCCAGAAGCCAGAGCATTTTCTCGCGTATAATTTCAGCCGCGATTTGCTTTTCCGGCTGATCGGTGACGGTATCGGGGCTGTAAAACTCCGGACCTTCCTCAAGGTAATCAAGTATGTCCGTCAAAAGCAGGTCGATACCGTCGCCGTTTTTTGCGCTTATCGGTACTATCGAAGCGAAGTCATGCATACTTGAATAATCCGCTATAATAGGAAGAAGATTTTCCTTTCTCATGAGGTCCGCCTTATTCAAAACAAGTATACAGGGCAGACCGGTTTTTGAAATATTTTTAGCTATTTCACGCTCTATGTTCTGAATTTTACGGCTCGCGTCAACGACAAATATCAGCACGTCCGTGCCGGACATACTGTCGTTTGCGGCTTTTACCATATATTCGTCGAGCTTGTTGTGAGGCTTGTGTATACCCGGAGTGTCGGTAAATACTATCTGCTCATTGTCCGTGGAATATATTGCGAGTATTTTATTCCTTGTAGTCTGCGGCTTATCCGAGATGATTGCTATTTTCTGACCGGCTATCGCGTTTAACAGAGTGGACTTGCCTACGTTAGGCATACCTATTATAGCCGCAAAGCCGGATTTAAAGTTTTTATTTTTCATATTTTTTCCTTTCCGATTGTTTACCCGCGTGTGATGCCGAGCGATGTGAGAACCGTTTCCTGCTTAGCGCGCATTATTTTCTCGCCCGTCTTGTCGTTTACATGGTCATAGCCGAGGAGATGGAGCATTGAGTGCGCTGTCAGAAAGGCGACCTCCCGCAGCAGACTGTGACCGTATTCCTTCGCCTGAGCGCGGGCGCGTTCCATTGAAATTACTATATCTCCGAGCAGAAGCGCATCTCCGTCCATACAGTATTCATCGTCGGCGGTTCCGCCGACGCCGAATTCAAGCATGGGGAAAGAAAGCACATCCGTCGGACGGTCAATGCCGCGGTACTCGCTGTTTATACGGCGTATTTCCTCGTCGTCCGTAAGCGTTACGCTAATCTGCGCCGTGAAACCACGTTCCTCCATGCGCATGACCGCCTCGCATACATCATATACCGCTTTTTCGATGTCCTCCGTCAAAGGCTCTTTGTCCTGTTCGTTTTCGAGTATTAAATCAATCATTGCTTTTCCTTCTTGTCCTGCGTTTTTCCTGTTCCTCATCATAGCGCGCGTACGCCTTTATGATCTCTTGTACAAGCGGGTGGCGGACAACGTCCTTTTCGGTAAAATTACAAAAGGCTATGCCGTCTATACCGCGCAGGATTTTCATAGTTTCCTTAAGACCGGAGCGCTTGTCGCGCGGCAGGTCGATTTGAGTTATATCTCCTGTGACAATAGCCTTTGAACCGTAGCCTATACGCGTAAGGAACATTTTCATCTGCTCCGGCGTGGTGTTCTGAGCCTCGTCAAGAATAATAAACGCGTTGTCCAGCGTTCTGCCGCGCATGTATGCGAGCGGAGCAACCTCTATAACTCCCTTTTCCTGATACCTGAGGAAACCCTCGCTCCCAAGCATCTCGTACATACCGTCATACAGAGGACGAAGATACGGGTCAACCTTATTCTGTAAATCCCCGGGAAGGAATCCGAGCTTTTCGCCTGCCTCGACAGCCGGTCGGGTAAGTATAATGCGGTTTACCTCCTTTGACCTCAGAGCCGTTACCGCCTTGGCCACCGCGAGATAAGTTTTACCGGTACCCGCCGGACCGATACCGAATACGATTGTGCTGTTGTCGATAGCGTCAATATATTTCTTTTGCCCGAGCGTTTTTGTGCGTATCGGATGTCCCTTGGCGCTTACCGCTATACAGTCGCTGCCCATCATTTTTATGTCTATGCCGCCGTTTTCCTGTACCATGGCGACAGCGTAAAGCAGCTTTTGCCGGTCTATTATTTCACCGCCCGTTATAATCTGAATGAGCAAATTTATTATCTGCTCCGCTTTGTCGACATTGTCCTCCTCGCCGCTTACGCGAATAGCGTTGTCGCGCGCCGCAACGCTTACCGAAAGCGCCTTTTCGAGCAGCCTTACGTTCTCGTCAAAGTTTCCGAACAGAAGCGCAATGTCAATTGTCTGTGGTATCTCTATCTGCCTGCTTATCAAATATTTCCTCTCCTTTATCCTCAATCGTTTGCTCAACGGCTATATTTTCTATGAAGTTCATTTCAAGCTGTACGTTTATTGTGTCGTTATTTATTTTCTTATATTCAATATTTTCATCGGTAAGAACCGCTCCGACGGTAAGCTCTTTTGCGATTTTTTCCTCCATATCGTTTTTGGCGAATTCAACGGCTGTTTCCGTACTGAGCTGCTCGCGGCGCAGGTCGATTTCACTGTATCGCACGGTGTCAAACGCTATACCGGCGTATCCGAAAAAAGGTATATACAACTCGTGACGGCTTTCCTTCACGTCATAGTTTTCAAACTTTATTTCACCGACAGGCAATGAAAACATTTTTCCGAACAGCTCTATTGAGTACATGGTCTTTTTTCTGCCCGTAGGCGTGCGCGACTCGTAGTACAGCTTATAATCGCCGGACTTTTTATGCGCCGTGTATGCGTCAACCCGTGCTATCGCGCGCGTCAGCATATACTCCTCCGGATAGCCCTCCTTAAATACAGCGACGCTTCCGGACACAAGCACGTCGCCGGCGCTTACAGCGTCGCCCTCGCGTACCGCCTCTTCGCCGCCTTTTACGGTCATAGTCTTTACTATACCGCTGCGGGCGGCGACAATATCGCAGGGGGCGTCCTTTTTCAATACCGCCGGAGGTACGCGCTGCTCGTATATTTCAACGCGTGCTTTCGCTCCGTCAATATATAACCATGCCCACACCACTCCGTCGTTGCCGTTTACAATCGCGTTTTTTATGTCCATACCCTCAGGCAGCGAGCGTTTCAGCGCTCCGCTTTTAATTCCGAGACTGTCGAGTGTCTGCCGTATACCGTTTATATCGCTGTTTTCCACGCCGTCTATCTCAACGAGCCATATAAATTGCGACGAAACGGCGCAGAACAGTATACATGCCGCAAGTCCCGCCATGAACATATATCTTCCGCGGTAAAGCCTTGCCGTTCGCGCAAGCCCCGCTTTTTTTATGATTTTAACCTTTACCCGCGTTTTCCTTGCCACAGACCGCAGCAACATAAAATCCGCCGTAAAAACGCGCAGCCTTATACCGTTTTCGCATGGAAACATATCCCATACGGGTATATTCCGACTAAGACATATATTCACAAAACGCCCCGCCCCGGCGCCATATATTTCTATTATAACATATCCCCGCAAAAATTTAAAGAACTTCTTGAACATTTTTTTCTCCCAATTATCAGATTTCGTACTCAACGCTCTTGAAACGTCCCGATATAAATATATTTTCAGGCTGTATGCGTGAAATAACAAGTCCCCTGCCGCAAATTCTGAGAATTCCGGCGGCTGAGGAAATTCGGATTTCGGTATCGGTGTAGCCGAGTATGCCGCGGTGGTTTTCTATATATATTTCTCTGTCGCCGGATATAACGAGCCTCGGCAAATTTATAACGGCGTCCGCGGGTACGCCCCATGCTTTTGCCGCGGCATCGCCCATGCTTTTCCTCATAAAAATCAACTCCTAAAACAATTTATGAGGACCGCGCGGTTTTAAGTACAGAAAAGTCGTCATATATTTATACAACAGAACAGGGGGATATGTGATATGAAAATAAAAAAAATGTTACTGTACGTTTTCGCGGCCGGCTCTGTTGTACTGCTCGTCATGTACGCGTCCAAGGCGATTATATACGCCAAGGAGGCTCTGAACGTCTGCTTTGAAATGGTGGTGCCGACGCTGTTCCCGTTTTTTATATGCTCGGGAATACTGATTTACTCAGGTTTCTGTGAGCTTTTGGCAAAAGCGTTTCAGTTTTGCATGTATCCGCTGTTTCGGGTAAGTCCGGTGGGGTCGAGCGCGTTCATACTCGGAATTATCAGCGGTTACCCGCTGGGCGCCGTGACGGCGGGCGAGCTGTACGCCAATAGCTACCTGTCGAAATCGGAGGCGGAACGCCTTCTTGCGTTCTGCAATAATTCCGGACCCCTGTTTATTTTAGGGTCGGTCGGTATAGCCATGTATTCCAATATAAAATACGGCGTTGCGCTGTATGCCGTGCATATACTCGCCGCGGTTACCGTGGGCATACTGTTTCGCTTTTACGGACGTACCCGTCACAGCGCGCCGCCGACGCGCATGACGACTCCGCAGAGGAGCGTGGGTGAAATATTTGACATTGCCATTCAGAACGGAATAAAAAATATTTTAACCGTCTGCGGCGCGGTTCTGTTTTTCAGCGTTATAGGACGGCTGCTGTTGAGCTTACTGCCGCTGTCGGGAGTTATGAACGCCGTCGTGTCGGGAATAACGGAGCTTGTAACGGGTACGGCTAAAATATCCGCTTTGCCTGTGTCGGAGCCGCAAAAGCTAATACTGACCTCTATAATAGTCGGTTTCGCCGGAATAAGCGTACACGCGCAGGTGATGGCGGTGGTGGCGAGATTTCATCTCAGCCTCTCGCCTTATATAGCCGGAAAAATAATGCACGGACTGATCGCGGGATTGTATATGCTGCTTTATCTGAAAATAAATCCCATAACCGAGGCGGTGTTCGCGCCGTCAATGAGCCGTTCATTCGCGGCGGCGTCGGCGATAGAGGCAGCCGCCGCGATATTCGCTGTCGCAATATGCGTTTTGTGCGCCGTACTGCTTTACTTGCGCGGGCAAAGAATAAATAAAACAGCTGTAAGCTGTCGTAAATAGGATATTTTGGTAAAGTTTCGCGATAATGTTGACTTGAAATAAAGTTTGTGCTAAAATATACAATTAGATAGGCATACATAAATTTATCGCATCAGGAGGCGCGACATGGACATTTCAACAAATCTGAGAGCCATAGACATGCTGAAGGGAGAAATTCTTTCGGAGGTGGCAAATCTTTATAAGAGTCTGGCGGACTATGATGAAATAGGCGAATATGACAGTATAACGGGAGAAATAGCTACGGTTATCGCTATGGATTACATACTCGCGAGACGGCTGGGAGTAAGCTTTTCAAGCGTTGACAAAAAAATATCCGACCTTCTTACCATAGCGGAGGAGAACGGGCACGAGCTGGAGCTCCGGTTTTCGGATATGTCGGAGCTGAAAAGATTTTTACAGAGCCGTTAAGATAGGACGCGTCCGTACACTCACGGAGGGAATATGAAAAAATACCACTGGCAAAATATTAAAATATTTGCTTTTCTTGCGGTTACAGCGGCGGCGCTGCTCACAGCCGGAGGGCTTGTTTTATGTGCGCTCGGGAAAAACGCGCCGGGTATTGCGCAGACAGCCGCGGGTATACTGCTGCTGACCGCCGACACGATTATGATAAGAAAAAGAAAAGCCGGTATGGGCGGGTATCTGGAGATGCTGACGGAAAATTCCGGAGCTGTTCCTGCAAATCTTACAGCTTCGTTTCCGATGCCGGTGGCGGCGGCGTATATAGACGGTACTCTAAACTGGTACAACGAGTACTTTTCCGAGCTTTTCGCGAATAAGGACATGTTCGGCTCTCGTGTTGACTCTCTGATTACCGATATTAAATGGGGAGATGTATTAAAAACCGCGGAGCGTTATGAGAAGCATATACATGTAAATGACAGGCGTTATCTGTTTTCGGCTCGGGTTATTCAGGACAGGAACAATTCTCAGAGCGAGGACGGGGAAAAGGTTTCGGTGTATATATACCTGATTGACCATACGGCGGAATACGAGATGAAACGCCGCTGCGAAAATGAAAAAACCGACGTGGCTATAATAAATATAGATAATTATGACGACGTACTGCAGCGTGTAAACGACAGTGAGCAGCAGCAGGTTATAACGCAGATAAGGCGCTGTGTCAACGAGTGGGCGGCGGAGTCGGGCGCTATCGTGAAAAATACGGACCGCGACAGATATTATGTGCTGTTTGAGCATGGGTATCTTTCTAAATACGTAAGCGATAAGTTTGATATACTGTATAAAGTAAGGAAGGTGGGCGAGGCTATAAATCTTCCTGTGAGCATAAGCATCGGAATCGGTACCGGCGGCAGTCTTTCCGAAACCGACGCCTACGCGCGCAGCGCGCTTGACATGGCGCTCGGACGCGGAGGCGACCAGGTCAGCATAAAGGACGATACTCAATATAAGTTCTACGGCAGCAAAGCGCGTGATTATGAGAGAAGTACGCGGGTTAAAACACGCGCGGTAGCGGTTGCGCTGAAGGACTTTATAAAAAATTCCGACAAGGTCATATTTATGGGACATTCCGCCGCCGATTACGACTGTTTCGGCGCGGCAATGGGCTTGCAGAGGGCCGCAAGAACGCTCGGCAGGAAACCGTATATAATTTATGACAACAATTCTCCGGCGATAAAGCCGCTTTACGACGAGCTGCGCATTATGAGCGAGTACCGCGGAATGTTTATATCCGCCGACGACGCGCTGGAGCTGCTGCGCCCGGATACATTGGTGGTGGCGCTTGACACGCACAGACCGACAATGCTGCCCTGTCCGCAGCTTGCGGAGAGCGCGGCGAAGGTCGTGCTTATAGACCATCACCGCCGCTCAACCGATTTTATAAATCCATGCTCTCTTATATACCATGAGCCTTATGCGTCTTCTACCTGTGAAATGGCGACGGAGCTGCTGGAATACATGAATATGGGAAGCTCGATTACGACGGTGGAGGCGCAGTGCCTGTATACGGGTATCCTTATGGACACGAAAAACTTTATACTGAAAACAGGCGTGCGGACGTTTGAGGCGGCGTCGTATCTGCGCCGGCTCGGAATGAACACAGTGGAGGTAAAAAAGCTGTTTAACGTTAGCAAGACGGATTATGACCATAAGGCAAATATAGTAAAAACGTCTGAAACCGTCGCGCCGCATATTGCGGTAGCCGTATGTAATGAGCGCTATCCGAATATAAAAGTGATCGCGTCGCAGGCGGCGGACGAGATGCTGAATATCGCCGATACGCACGCGTCAATCGTGCTGTACCCGTATGAAAACGGTATCGGACTGAGCGCTCGTTCGCTCGGCGACATAAATGTGCAGCTTATAATGGAATATCTTGGCGGAGGCGGTCACAGTACCGTTGCGGGAGCGCATATCAAAAACGAGAATATAAAAGGTGTTTATAACGCGGTTGTCAAGGCCGTCGGCGCCTATTTACAGAATAATGAAAATTAGAGCGGAGGAAGGAAAAATGCAGGTTATTTTAAAGCAGGACGTAAAAGGACAGGGTAAAAAGGGACAAATGGTAAACGTATCCGACGGTTACGCGAGAAATTATTTATTACCGCGCGGACTTGCGGAGCTTGCCACGAAGTCAAATATCAACGCCATGAAGGGCAAGCGGGAGTCGCTTGAATACAGGATGGCAAAGGAACTTGAGGAGGCTAACGGGATTGCCGAAAGAATGAAGGATATAAAAGTGGTTCTTAAGGCTAAAGCGGGGAGCAAAGGTAAGCTTTTCGGCTCGATTACCTCAAAGGACGTGGCGGACGCGCTTACCTTGCAGCACCACATAAAGCTTGACAAAAAGAAATTTGCCATGCCGGACGGTATAAAAAACCTCGGAGAAACGGTTATAGATGTAAAAATTCATACAGGAGTTACAGGCAAGCTAAAGGTTGTCGTGGAAGAGGAATAATGAGAGGAGATTTGACTTATGGCGGACGAGCATGCTCCTATTGACGTTATGGGCAGGGAACTGCCATACAGTCAGGAGGCGGAGCTTGCCGTTATCGGCAGCGCTCTTACAAATTCCCACAGTGTGGCCGAGTCGGCAGAAATAATAAAGCCGCGGGATTTTTATTTTCCGCAGAACAGGGAAATATATTCAGCTATATTAGAGCTGTTTAACGAAAATCTGGCGATTGATTTTATAACGGTTTCAAACAGGCTCAGTCAGAATGACAAGCTTGAGGCGGTCGGCGGCGTGACGTATCTCAGGAACGCCGCCACAAACGTACCTACCACAAGACACGTCACATACTATTCAACAATAATAAAGGACAAGTCCACCCTCCGCACTCTTATACAGTGCGCCGCAGCGATTGCGGACATGGCGTACAGCGAAGCGGATAAGGTTGAGCGGGTCGTAGACCGCGCCGAACAGCTTATTTTTGATGTTTCGGAGGCAAACGAGAGAGGAGATATACTCCCCGTCAGCGAGATATTTTTAGGCAGCTATCAAGAGCTTGTGGAGAATTCCATGAACAAGAACGGTATTACCGGACTCGACACAGGCTTTACGGAGCTTAACAGACGTACGGGAGGTTTTCACGGCGGAGAGCTTTTGCTTATAGCCGGACGCCCCGGCATGGGCAAATCGAGCTTTGCGGTCAATATCGCGGAGCATGTCAGTATGTCGCTGAAAAAAACGGTCGCGATATTTAATCTTGAAATGCCGAGGGAGCAGATTGTAAACAGGATTATATGCTCGCAGGCGTTGGTGAACTCCAATAAAATCAGAACCGGAGATATAAACGGAGACGACTGGGAGAAAATCGGAGCCATAGTGGACCGCGTCGCGACGGCTCCGATGTATATTGACGACACCGCGACAATAACCGTTGCGGAGATACGCGCTAAGTGCAGAAGACTTAAGCAGACAAAGAACCTTGAACTTATAATTATAGATTATTTGCAGCTTATGCAGTCGAGCGGACGCACGGAAAACCGTCAGCAGGAGATATCCGAGATTTCACGCTCCCTTAAAATTCTTGCAAAGGAGCTGAACATACCGGTAATAGCGCTGTCGCAGCTGTCAAGAGCGAGCGAGTCCAGAAGTGACAAGCGTCCCATACTGTCGGATTTGAGAGAGTCGGGAGCGATAGAGCAGGATGCGGATCTGGTAATGTTCTTGTACCGCGAGGACTATTATAAGAAGGAAACTGACGAAAATAATCTTGCCGAGTGTATAATAGCAAAGAACAGAAACGGTGAAACAGGTACGTTTAAGCTCGGCTGGAAGGGTGAATACACAAAATTCCGGAACGTCGAGTTTACGCTGAAGGAAGAATAGCGATGCTTTTAGATATAATCAGACAAGCCGTACGGGAATATAATTTATTAATGCCGGGCGACAGCGTGCTGGTAGGACTTTCGGGAGGCGCTGACTCCGTATGCCTTACGCACGCGCTTGTCGCGCTTTCACCGGAACTGGATATAACAATATACGCCGCGCATTTAAACCACGGTATACGCGGCGCGGAGGCTGAAAGGGACGAGGCTTTCGTTAAAAGCTTTGTAAAGTCGTTAGGTATCAAATTCTTTGTAAAACGCGCCGATATACCCGGTATCGCGAAAAAAAACGGCGTATCCGAGGAGACGGCGGGCAGACAGGAGCGCTACGTTTTCTTTGATGAGATTTGCGACGGACATAATATAAAATATATAGCGACGGCGCATAATAAAAATGACAACGCCGAAACACTGCTTATGAATTTTATCAGGGGCAGCGGCTTAAAAGGTCTTTGCGGAATACCGCAGCGGCGAGGGAGGATAATACGTCCTCTGCTGGGCGTCGGCCGTAAGGATATAGAGCGCTACTGTGCCGATAACGGACTTGATTACATTACCGACAGCACTAATTTATCCGATGCTTACACAAGAAATAAGATAAGACGCGCGCTTTTGCCGCTTATTGAAAAGGAGCTTAATCCCGGAGTTGTTGACACAATTACAGCAAACGCACGTATTTTACACGATGACAACGCCTTTTTGGAGAGTGAGGCGAAACGGTTTTACAGTGAAAATACCGATGGGAACTCAATAAGCGTAAAGACGTTGCTTGACGCGGATATATCGATAGCGAGGCGTGCCGTGCGTCTGATGCTGCTCAATGCGTACGGCTGCCTGAACGACATAGCCTCAGGGCATGTTTCGGATATACTGTCGCTCGCGAAAAAGGAGAGCGGCGCGTCCGTAAATCTTTCGGACGGCGTAACCGCGCGTGTCGAATACGGCGTACTGATTATAGAGAAAAGCGCGGACGTTAAACCGTTTTGCCTCAGAATAGCCGTGGGAGAGTCAGCCGTTATTGAGCAGACCGGGGTACGTGTCAGCACAAATAAGCTTTCCGAGCGCGCGCGGAACAGCGTATGCCTTTCGACTCCGAAGGGTGAAATTATTGAAATTACCGTACGGAACGCGCGCGCGGGCGATAAATTTCACCCTATGGGTATGCGCGGCGCCAAGACGCTTAGCCGTTACTTTATCGACAGTAAAATTCCGCGCGTAGAAAGGGCGAGAATGCCGATAATAGAGATAGACGGAGAAATAGCCGCCGTAGGCGGACGTATCGACGAAAGGTTTAAATTTACCGGCGAAGGTATCGGTATAAAATTTGAAAGCGTTTAGGAGGTAGGAATTTGAAGAAAAGATTTAAGGGGATTGGAGTATGGCTCGCGATGTTTTTAGCCGCGTACATTATTTATACGTTTATTGCGGGTATCGGTTCAACCGAAAAAAAGATGGTTTATTCGGACCTGATAAACAGTATAAAGGCGGAACGGGTAACGTCTATGATTATATCCGACAATTCCGTAACGGCTGTGTTCACGGACGGCAGCCGCTCAAAGATAAAAATACCGTCATTGGCGGTATTACAGGCCGACGCGGGGGAGGAAATAAACGCCCAGATGCGGAACGGAACTCTGACGCAGGAGGCGTACGAGCTGCGCGTATCATGGACGGCGGTGACAAATATACTGCTGCTGGTTGTGTTTGTTGTTTTTGTGTTCGGCTTTATACGCAAGGGAAACGGCGGAGCCGGAGGCTTTACAAAAAGCAGAGCCAAGCTGAATATTGACAATACAAAGGTCAGCTTTAAGGATGTAGCCGGAGCGGAGGAGGAAAAGGCGGAGCTTGCGGAAATTGTTGAATTTTTAAAAAATCCGCATAAATTTGTAAGTCTTGGCGCAAGAATACCAAAGGGAGTGCTTTTGGTCGGCTCGCCGGGTACCGGTAAGACTCTGCTCGCGAAAGCTATTGCCGGAGAAGCGGGAGTGCCGTTCTTTTCGATAAGCGGATCGGATTTTGTGGAGCTGTATGTCGGAGTCGGCGCGTCGCGCGTACGCGACCTGTTTGAGCAGGCAAAAAAGAACAGACCATGTATAGTGTTCATAGACGAGATTGACGCTGTCGGCAGAAAACGCGGCGCCGGTATGGGCGGCGGACATGACGAGAGAGAGCAGACCTTAAATCAGTTGCTTGTTGAAATGGACGGTTTCGGTGAGAATGACGGAGTTATTATGATTGCCGCCACAAACAGACCCGATATACTCGATCCCGCGCTGCTGCGTCCCGGACGGTTTGACAGACAGGTGGTTGTCGACATACCCGACTTAAAAGGCAGGGAGGCAATACTTGAGGTACATTCGGCAAAGAAACCCCTCGCTCCCGACGTGGATTTAGGGGAAATCGCCAAGGCTACTTCCGGTTATTCGGGAGCCGACCTGGAAAATCTTATGAATGAGGCGGCGATATATGCGGCGCGGCGAAGTCACGCCGAGATAACCCGTCAGGATATTGAGGACGCGAACCTGAAGGTGATGATGGGCAGCGAGAAACGCTCCAAGGTTATGACCGAAAAGGAGAAAAAGCTTACCGCCTTTCACGAGGCGGGACACGCGGTACTGTCAAGACTTGTCGACAAGACCGCGCATATTCATAAGGTATCGATTATACCGCGCGGAAGAGCGGGCGGTTACACCATGTATGTTCCGGACGAGGATAAGATGTACTCCTCAAAAAATGAAATGCTTGACCGTATAATTGTCATGCTGGGCGGCAGAGCCGCCGAGACGCTGACAATGGACGATATAAGTACGGGCGCGTCAAACGATATACAGCGCGCGACGGAGATTGCGCGTCATATGGTGACGAAGTACGGCATGTCGGATATAATCGGTCCCGTATCGTATGACGATGGCGGAGAGGTGTTTATCGGACGTGATTTTGCCCACTCAAAGACGTATTCCGAAAAGACCGCTGCCGATATTGACAGCGAGGTTAAAAATATACTTACGGCGCAATACGGGAAAACAGAGCGTATTCTCAAGGAGAATATGGAAACGCTGACGCGTGTTGCGAATAAGCTGCTCGAAAAGGAAACCATAGACGGCGGCGAATTTGAGGAATGCTTTAATATACGGAAAGGAGGAAATGATAATGGCAATAACTAAGGAGACCTTGATAGGGGAGGCCCTGCAGATCGATATGGGTATTGCGCCCATACTGATGGAAATAGGTATGCACTGCCTCGGTTGTCCCGCCTCACAGGGAGAATCAATTGAGGAGGCATGCATGGTTCACGGAGTTGATCCCGACGAGCTGGTTAAGAAAATTAACGATTATATAGCATCAAAGTAAATACAAGGTTCTTATTTCACCTCCTTTGCATATAATAGCAGGGGAGGTGCTTGTTTTGATACGGATAACAAAGCGTTTATATATAAATATTCTGACAATAATAATGTTTATAATCTGCGCCTTTACACATTCGCTTGATATACTGGCAATAACTTATCTTGTTATGCTGCTGCACGAGCTTTCACACGCGGCGGCGGCAATGTGTATAGGACTTAGAGTATCGCATATTTCTCTGCACCCGTTCGGCGTCAATTTAAAGCTGAAAAATAAAATTGTCTGCTCGTTTTCGGACGATGTGATACTTTACGCAAGCGGTCCGCTGTGCAACGCCGCGCTCGCTCTTTTTGCGCTGTTTATGTACAGGCTCTGCCCCAATTATAACCTGAAATTTTTTTACATAAGCAATATGATGCTTTTTATTATGAATATGCTGCCGTGCGCTCCTCTTGACGGAGGATTGCTTTTAAAGCGGATACTGCGGCGCCGTATGGGAGAGGCGGGAGCGGCGAATATAATGCGGGTAATATCTGTGTTTACCGCGCTTGCGGTTACAGCTCTCGGCGTGTACGTCATATATATGAACGGCAGAAATTTTTCGGCGCTTCTGTTCGCGGCGCTTATAATAGGAAATATATTTACTCAAAAGGAGAAGTACAGTACTGATTTTGTCCGCGGACTGATATTTCCCGAGGGAAAAAAATCGGATAGCGTGCATCATATTATAGCTAAAGAGGATATACCGTTGCGTGAAACGGCGAAAAAGATAATACCGTATAAGCATAATGTGCTGTATATAACCGATAAAAGCGGGAAAATATCTGAAATTATTACAGATAAGCAAATATCGGATAGGCTCCTCAATTACTAATATTAAAATATTGTAACATTAGTGGAAATTTTTTTCGATTTATGATATAATAAACAAAATAATATTTAGAAAGGCAAATACTTATGGCTACTAAAAGGAAAAAGTCCGGAAGGCGCAAAAAGAAAAATTACTTTCCTACATATATAATCACCTCAATTTTAGTCACTGTTCTGCTTGTGATATTTATGTACGTGAATTGCGGCGAAGGCGGAATAGTGAATATGGCGGTCAAGAATTTTTTCTGCGGCTTGTTCGGATTTTGCGGTATGTTTGTACCGATAATTGCCGGGGCCGCAACGGTGTATCTGATTGCCGTAAAGGATATAAGGCGGTTTTGGATAAAGCTTGGACTCGCGCTGCTCATACTGATTAATGTAAGCGCGCTTGTCAATCTGTCAAGCTATAACGACATAAACACCGCTTTCTATTTTGGCTACGCCGATTACTCGGGAGGGGGACTGCTTGGCGCCTGCGTGTCGGTGTTTATGGAAAAAATGGTACAGAAAATCGCCTCGTATATAATACTTTCAATCACGCTTATAGCGCTCGCGAGCTGTATAACAGAGGTATCCTTTATAACAGAAATCGGTAAATGGCTGAAAAAGACGTTTTTGAACGTTAAGGACAGGTATTCCGATTACGTTGAGGAGCGTGAAAGACGCGCGGACGAAGCGCCGTCTGAGGAGGAAAATGAGTATTACTCCGAGGATTACCCGGAGGATAACCGGCAGAGCGGCGTGCTTGACGCGGCTAATTCCTTTGCCGAGGACAACAGGGATAAAATAGATGCCGAAAAAAACAGAAAAGCGAATACGGACAATAATACCGACAGTGATTTCTCGAACGGAATAGATGAAATATTCGGCAAAATGCAGGACGCGGCGACGGACGGCGTACGCGTCAACATAGTTACGGACAAGTCGGACGGGGGAAATACCGAAAAGGCGCAGAGTATGTCCGAAGGGGAAAAGAGCGCTTTTAACGCCGAGCTTAACGAGGCGATTGAGCAGCCCGCGGCTGAGTACAAATTTCCGCCGGTAAGGCTGTTAAAAAAGCCTGCCGAGACTTCGGGCGATAAGCGTGACGAGATGCGGCGTACCGCCGAAAAGCTTATATCCGTGCTTGACAACTTTAATGTAAAGGCAAAGCTGCTGCAGGTAACTCAGGGGCCGACCGTGACGCGCTATGAAATACAGCCGGACACAGGCGTAAAGCTATCCAAAATTGTCGGTCTTGCGGACGATATAGCGCTCAATCTTGCCGTTACAACGGTGCTTGTGGCTCCCGTACCCGGCAAAGCGGCGGTGGGCGTGGATATACCGAACAACACCGTAAAGACAGTTTCAATACGTGAGATGATAGAGTCGGCGGAATTCAAAAACGGAAAATCAAGACTTACAGTCGCGCTCGGTAAGGATATAGGAGGAAAGGTTGTAATAGGTGATATAGCTAAAATGCCTCACCTGCTTATCGCGGGCGCGACAGGCTCCGGTAAAAGCGTCTGCATTAACACAATTATAATGAGTATACTTTATAAGGCTAAGCCCGAAGAGGTAAAGCTTATAATGGTTGACCCGAAACGTGTGGAACTTGGCGTTTACAACGGTATACCGCATCTGCTCATACCGGTTGTTACGGACCCGAAAAAGGCGGCCGGAGCGCTTAACTGGGCGGTTTCGGAAATGATGAGGCGATACGACCTGCTTAATGACAATAATGTCCGCAAGCTGGAGTCGTATAACAAGCTTATGGAAAAAACAGGCGGTGAAAAGCTGCCGCAGCTTGTGATAATAGTGGACGAGCTTGCAGACCTTATGATGGTGTCGGCTAAGGAGATAGAGGACTATATAGTAAGACTGACGCAGCTTGCGAGAGCGGCCGGAATTTATCTTATAATCGCGACGCAAAGACCGTCGGTTGACGTCATAACCGGTCTTATAAAGGCTAACGTGCCGTCAAGAATAGCTTTCGCGGTGTCAAGCCAGGTGGACAGCCGTACAATTCTTGACAGGGGCGGAGCGGAAAAGCTTTTGGGTATGGGCGACATGCTGTACCACCCTGCGGGTTCAAGAAACGCGACAAGAGTGCAGGGAGCTTTTGTGTCCGATTCGGAAATTGAAAAGGTGTTGTCGTACATAAAAGACACAGTGGGCGAAACGCATTACAGCGAGGATCTGGCTGAGGAAATAGAGCGTTGCGCCACGGGCGAGAACGGCGTAACGCCCGATACCGAGGAGGACGGAGACGAGCTTTTGCCGGAGGCCGTAAATCTTGCCATGAGCTTGGGTAAAATATCCACCTCAATGATACAGCGCCGTCTTGGCGTGGGCTATTCCCGCGCGGGACGGATTATAGACCAAATGGAAACGCGCGGTATAATTTCCGGCGCGAACGGCTCGAAGCCGCGCGACGTACTTGTGAGTCACGCGGATATAAACACCGCCGACGGTGACGACGAGTACGGCGGCGAATAGCGCTCTCGCCGTATCGGGGATGAAAGCGTTACTGTAAATCATGTTCAAAAACGGCAAAATATTTTATAAACTGACGCAGGGTATTATATTAAACTAAAATAGGAGGAAAATTATGGCAAAGCTGTTAATGGGAAAAGAGATTTCGGCAAGAATAAAGGGTGAAATAGCGGCGGAGGTCGCGGAGCTGAAAAAAAACGGAATAAATCCGGGTCTTGCGGTAATCATAGTGGGCGAGGATCCGGCAAGCCGGGTATATGTACGCAACAAGGAGCGCGCATGCGAGGAATGTGGTATTTATTCGGAAAAATACGCCCTGCCCGAGGAAACCGGGCAGGAAGAGCTGCTTGCGCTTATAGATACGCTTAATAAAAAAGGCGATATATCGGGTATACTTGTACAGCTGCCGGTACCCGAGCATATAGACGAGCAGGCGGTTATAAACGCGATAGCGCCGAACAAGGACGTTGACGCGTTCCACCCGGTGAATGTGGGAAAAATCATGGTCGGCAATTATGACTTTGTACCGTGTACGCCGGCGGGAGTTATGGAGCTTATAGCGGAGTCGGGGATAGATGTCGAGGGCAAGGAGTGCGTGGTTGTAGGACGCAGTAATATTGTGGGTAAACCGCAGGCTATGCTGCTGCTACACAAAAACGGTACGGTTACAATCTGCCATTCAAAGACAAAAAATCTTAGGGAAAAGATTGGACAGGCGGACATACTTGTCGCGGCGGTCGGTATACCTAACTTTATTAAGGGGGATATGATTAAAGAAGGCGCCGTGGTTATAGACGTTGGTATAAACAGGCTTGAAAATAAAAAGCTGTGCGGCGACGTGGAGTTTGAGAGCGCGGAAAAGGTTGCCGGAGCCATTACGCCCGTACCCGGCGGCGTAGGACCTATGACTATCGCCATGCTTATGAAAAATACCGTACGCGCGGCCGTGATAAACGGCAGTAAATAATTTATTCCGCCTTGTACAAGCCGACACGGACAAGTACGCTGTAAATTTTACCGCCGGCCGGCAGCTGCTTTACCTCGTCGGGGGAAAGTATTTTAAGCGCGAACACCATAAGGAAGTACACTGCCGCCGCCACGGCTATCGCGATTATCGTGGCGGCGAGATTGGCTATAAAGCCGGTTCCGAGCGCGGTCATAATCAATTTGTACGCGCTTAAAGCGCTCGCGCCCATTACAGCGCCCGACGCAAGCGGTTTTACAATGAATTTTGCCGGCGGGATTTTGAGCTTGCAGTTTCTTTTCAGTACAACAAAGCATATAGCGCAGGAAATAAACTGACACGCGATAGAGCTTATAGCCGCGCCGTAAATATTAATCTGAGGTATGCGTATAAGCAGAATGTTCAGAATTATTTTCGCGGCGCAGCCAAACAGCAGACTTATAGCGGGCACATACACCTTACCGATACCCTGGAGCGACCCTGTCATAGTCTGCGCGAGAGCCGCGAATATCAGCGATACGGAAACGAGCCTGAGGAGGTCGTAGCCCTCCGGCGCGCTGAAATATATAATGTTGTACACCGGCTGCGCGAGTACTATAAGACCGATAGCGCAGGGGAGTATTATGAGAATGGATACGAGAAGGGAGTAATTTATTTTCTCCGCCGCCTCGGAGTAGTTTTTAACCTTCAGCGCGCTCGCCACATACGGTACAAGCACCGTTGCAAACGCGAAGTTTACGGCGAGAGGCATATTGTACAGTATATCGCTCTTTGACAGCAGTCCGGACAATCGGGCGACTTCCTTTGTAAGCTGCTCCGCCGTCGGGTTTACAACAGCCTCCGCGGAGCCGTGCGGCGGTATAAGCGAGGCGAAAGCCGCTTCAATACCTCGGCTTACCGTAGCCGTGTCTATTACACGGTTGACGGCGGTTATAATCGAGCCGAGCGATATGGGAATACTTAGCATAAGAATACTTAGCATAAGCCGTCTTCCTGATACGGACAGCTCCTCGCCGTCCGAATTCCGGATTTTTTCGTCAATACCGGATTTGCGCTTGTAATAGAAGTACACAAGATAGAGCAGGCTCAGAACTGTGGCGACAGAGGTGGCGAAGTTTGCCCATGACGCCATAATCTCCGGCGCAAGACCAACCGAGGCGTATACGAATACGATGGTCAGTATACATTTTAAAATCTGTTCGATAACCTGCGAGTTGCTTGTTGCGCGCATGTTTTTCATACCGGTGAAATAGCCGCGTATGACGGAGGACACACAAACGAAGAACAGCGACGGCGAGAGAGCGCGCATAACGTACTGAGAGCCTTCGATTTTTATCGCGTACCGCGCGAAAAGGTCGGCGCCGAAAAACAGCGCCGCTGCCGCGGCTATGCCTATCAGCGAAAACAATACGAGCGCCGTACGGAATATTTTGTGCGCTCCGCGCCGGTCGCCTATGGCTATCCTTTCCGAGGTCATTTTTGAAACCGCGTTTGGAATGCCGACTGATGAAATAGCCAGCAGGAGCGTGTAAATCTGAAAACCGACGGTATAGAAGCCTAAGCCTTCGTCGCCGAAACCGTCAATATTCGTGATAACAATCCTGTATATCATACCGAACAGCTTGACGATAATCTGCGACACAAGAATAACGGCCACATTGTCCATAAACGAGCGTCTGTTCGTTTTTTGCGTGTTTTGTGTTTGTTTCATAATTTTTCTCCCTGAAACTTTGTACTTGAATATTATAAAACAATTTTTAAATTTTAGCAAGTAATGTCCGTAAAAATCTCTGTAAAATCTCTGTAAAAAACAAAAAATGTTAACAAATTTTAAAAAATATGGTAAAATAATATAATAATATCTATACCTAAAAAGACACGGACAGGGGGAGTCCGTGTCTTAATAAGATAAGGGGGATTACTTAAGCTGTAAACGAATTCTGTCAGCCACCATCGCGATAAACTCAGAATTTGTCGGCTTACCTTTACCGGTATGAATGGTATAGCCGAAAATCTCATTCATAATTTCCGGCTTGCCCCTGCTCCAAGCGACCTCAATAGAATGGCGGATAGCACGCTCAACGCGGCTTGCCGTGGTGTTGTACGCTTTTGCAATCTCCGGATAGAGCTGTTTTGTGATGAAATTCAGTAAATCCATGTTCTCAACAACCATCATAATAGCGCTCCTGATGTATTGATAGCCCTTTATGTGAGCGGGTACGCCAAGCTCGTGTATGAAATCTGTCACTACCGTTTCGAGGTCAAGCTCCTCGGAGGCGGCGGGCATGGATTTTTGAATAATAGCCGCTGCGGACGTTTTGGGAACTGCGCACAGGTCGCGTATAACCTCGCATATACGCTCGTTGGTCTGAGGCTTTAAAAGACAGTAGTCGGTAAGCTGACTTGTGTTTACCGCCATGTTTATCGCTACCGCGGAAACCGAATGTACTATTATTTTCGGACGTTTGGGCAGCACCGCGCCCGCAAGACGTTTCAGTACGCCTATTCCGTCAAGCTTTGGCATGACAAGGTCAAGAATAATTACATCAGGGTGAGCTTCGTGAATGAGAGAATATGCCTCCTCGCCGTCATGGGCTATTGCCGCGACGGACATTCCGTCCTCGTTTCTGATGTGTTCGGACAGCTCCGCTGTAAATTCCTCATTGTCATCCGCTATAAGAACGGATATATTGTTGTTCATAAATCGAAATCCTCCTATAAGTTTAATCTGATACCGGTTATGTAGCTTAACTATTTCCAGTATATGGAATATATTACCACAATTTGGAAATAAATGCAAGATATTTTTACCAAAAAAATAAAAAAATTTAAAATTAAATCAAAAAAACGCATTTACTGCTGATAATTAAAAAAACGGGAGCTGCCGGAATTGGCGGCTCCCGTGTATTTATTTTTTAATTTTATAGCCAAGCGCCCTCAGCGCGTTCAGTATAGCGATGAGCGCCACGCCTACGTCCGCGAAAATCGCCGGCCACATATTGCTTATTCCCGATACGCTGAGCAGCATTACAATTACTTTTACGCCGATTGAAAATATAATATTCTGGTATATTATTTTCATTGTATGCGCCGAGATTTTAACGCCGTCCGCGATGCGCGAAGGCTCGTCGGTCATCAGTACGACGTCCGCCGCCTCAATCGCGCTGTCGGAGCCGATACCTCCCATGGCGATACCGAGGTCGGCGCGCATGAGAGACGGGGCGTCGTTAATTCCGTCGCCCACAAAGGCGGTGGTTTTGGCGCCTCTGTTTTCCGCGAGTATTTCCTCAAGTCGTATAACCTTATCCTGCGGAAGAAGCTGAGAGTATACGCGTTCAATACCGGTTTTTTCGGCTATATGACGGGCGGCGGCGTCCGAGTCGCCCGTAAGCATTACCGGCTTTATACCCATATGCATCAGAGATTTTACAGCCGTAACACTGTCTTTTTTTATTTCATCGGATATTACAATGTACCCCGCGAAACTCTTATCCACGGCGACGTAGACTACGCTTCCTGATTTATTGTCCGCGGAGGCGTAGGGTATTTCGTTTTCCGACATCAGTCTTTCGTTTCCCGCAAGCGTTTCCTTGCCGTCTATAAGCGCGCTTATACCCATTCCGGCGATTTCTCTGTAATCCGCTATGACAGCCGTATCGATTATTTCTCCATACTTTTCTTTTATGGAAGAGGCGATTGGGTGGTTGGAGTAAAATTCCGCGTAAGCCGCGTATCTTATCAGGTCGCTTTCCGGTATTTGGGCGTATACCGAGCTGACAGTAAACACGCCCTTTGTCAGAGTACCGGTTTTATCGAACACAACCGTACCAAGCCTTGACAAGGCTTCAATACAGCTGCCGCCCTTGACAAGGATACCGTTTCGCGACGAGCAGCCTATTCCCGCAAAGAACGCGAGCGGAATTGAAACCACCAGAGCGCAGGGACACGACGCAACAAGGAATGTCAATCCCCGGTATATCCATGTTCTGAAATCACCGAGCGTCAGGGAAGGGATAAGCATTACCAGCACAGCTAGGGCGACAACAATCGGTGTATAGTATTTGGCGAAAGCGGTAATAAAACGTTCAGATTTTGCCTTTTTGCTCTGGGCATTTTCCACCATTTCAAGAATTTTTGCGACTGTACTGTCCGTAAATTCTTTTGTTACTTCAATATAAATAGGGGAGTCGGTGTTTATAGAGCCGCTCATTACCGTATCGCCGGCTGTTACCCTGCGCGGCACGCTCTCGCCTGTGAGCGCCGAGGTATCAAGAAAGCTGCCGCCGGAGGAAACGATACCGTCAAGCGGTATTTTTTCACCCGGTTTTACAACAATGATGTCACCGATACTGACGCTTTCGGGACTGACGCTTACAAGAACGCCGTCCTTTTCAATATTGGCGTAGTCCGGGCGTATATCCATAAGAGCGGTGATAGAGCGTCGGCTTTTCTGCGTCGCTTTATCCTGCAGCATCTCTCCGATTTGGTAGAATAGCATAACGCCTACCGCCTCCGGCTGTTCGCCTACAAGAAACGCGCCTATGCTCGCTATACTCATGAGGAAATTCTCGTCAAAAACATGACCCTTGACAATATTTTTCGCGGCGCGCATTACAATGTCATAGCCAAGAATTATGTATGCGGTTACATACAGTACAGCTGCGGCGAGATTGCCGTTTGGGTAATGTCCGCTTATAATTCCGGCGGCAAACATAGCCGCGCCGATTACAAGACGTATAATCAGAGCTTTTTCACTGCCTCCGGCATGCTCATGACAGTGTCCGCAGCCGCATTGCTCGTGTTCATGCTCATGCTCAAAGCGACGCTCCGGCGTATGGCAGATTTCGTTCTTACCGATTGAGTTCATATTTATCAGCCCCTTAAAAATGAATATATGAATAACTGTTCACATATTCATTATACGCGCGGGACGTATATTTGTCAATACTTTTTTTGGAGCGTCGCAATTATATACGTGAAATTCGGCATTTTTACTTGACACGATGGTAATATGAGGGTAAAATATAGTATATGTATACAGACAGAAAACGGAGGAAATTAACATGGACACAATGAAAGGACTCAAGCGTACGCATTACTGCGGTGATGTTGACGGTATAGGAAATGAGGTGGTTGTCGGCGGATACGTACAAAAGATAAGGGATTTGGGTAACCTCATTTTTATTGACCTGCGCGACCGTACAGGTATTGTACAGCTGGCGTTTGACGATGCAACAGATCGTTCCGTTTTTGAGAAGGCGGCGGCGTGCCGCAGTGAATACGTGCTTATGGCGAAGGGAGCTGTAAGGGAGAGGGAGAGTAAGAACAGCGCCATAAAGACCGGGAATATAGAAATTTACGTAAATGATTTGCGAGTGCTTGCAAAGGCGCAGACTCCGCCCTTCGAGGTGGCTGACGACACTAATGTAAACGAGGAGTTGAGGCTTAAATACCGCTATCTTGACTTACGCCGCGGCGTGCTGCAGCAAAACCTTATTACAAGAAGCAAGATAGCGAAGTCGGCGCGTGATTATTTTTATGAAAACGGGTTTATTGAAATAGAAACTCCTATGATGATTAAATCCACGCCGGAGGGAGCGAGGGATTACCTTGTGCCGTCGAGAGTGCATCACGGTAAATTTTACGCGCTGCCGCAGTCGCCTCAAATGTATAAGCAGCTGCTCATGATTTCCGGCTTTGACCGTTACGTGCAGCTCGCGCGCTGCTTCAGGGATGAGGATTTGCGCGCGGACAGACAGCCTGAATTTACTCAGATAGACTTCGAGATGTCCTTTGCTGATGTTGAGGATATACTTGAAATATGCGAGGGCTTTGTAAAACGGCTGTTCAGCGATGTGCTTGACATGGATATTCAGCTGCCGCTGCCGCGTCTTACTTACAGAGAGGCTATGGAGCGCTACGGCTCGGACAAGCCCGATACACGCTTTGGCATGGAAATATGCGACATAAGCGACCTTGCTGAGGACAGCGGTTTCGGCGTGTTCTCGTCGGCGGTAAAGGACGGAGGGACGGTGCGCGCTATCGTGGCGAAGGGCGCGGCGGGAACGTTTACGCGCAAGGAAATTGACAAGCTGACGGAATATGCGCGCGGAATAGGCGCGAAGGGACTGGCGTTTGTGCGTTGGGTGGACGAGGAACCGTCCTGCGGCTTCGCAAAGTTTTTAGCCGATGGAGAGCTTGACGGAATTCTTGAACGCGTAGGAGCGGAGAGAGGAGATGTTGTGTTCTTTGCGGCTGATAAAGACAGTATAACGCTGCCGACGCTCGGAGCGTTAAGGCTTAAGGTGGCTAAGCAGCTTGATATTATTCCTGAAGGCTATAACTTTCTTTGGATTACCGAATTCCCGTTTTTTGAGTATGACGAGGAAACCGGCTCATGGGTCGCTATGCATCATCCGTTTACGATGCCCATGGACGAGTGCATTGAGTACATGGATACAGACCCGGGTAAAGTAACCGCCAAGGCGTATGACCTTGTGCTGAACGGTACGGAGCTAAGCAGTGGCTCAATAAGAATTACAGACTATGAGCTGCAGCGGAAAATGTTCCGCGCGCTCGGTCTGTCGGACGAGGAAACAGAGGCAAAATTCGGTTTTCTTGTGGAGGCGTACAAGTACGGCGCGGCGCCTCACGGAGGTATGGGTATAGGTCTTGACAGGCTCGCTATGATTATGACGGGCAGCGACAGCCTGAGAGATGTAACCGCGTTTCCGAAGGTGCAGAATGCGTCAGAGCTTATGTCCGGCGCGCCCAATACGGTTGACGGGGAACAGCTGAGAGAGCTTTCCATAAGTATAATTACAGATAAGAAGGAAAATCAATAAAAGGAGCCGTAGGAGCCGCTTAACGGCTCCTATAATTAAATTTTGAAACGGAGAGATTTATATGATAAAGATTTCCAATCTTACAAAAAAATACGGCGGCAAATGCGCGCTTGAAAATATCAGCTTTGACGTAAAAAAAGGAGAAATACTCGGATTTCTCGGGCCGAACGGCGCCGGCAAATCCACCGCGATGAATATAATCACCGGATATATTTCCTATACCGACGGTTCGGTTAAAGTGGATGGGTACGACATTATTGATAATCCCGTCGAGGTAAAGAAACGTATAGGATACCTGCCGGAAATACCGCCTCTGTATCTTGATATGCTTGTATGGGACTACCTTGATTTTGTGTATGAGCTGAAAAAGGTAAGAACGGAGGACAAAACGGCGCATATTCAGGGTATTATTGACACTGTACGCATAGATGACGTAAAGAAACGTAAAATCGGCAATTTGTCGAAGGGCTACCGTCAGAGGGTGGGTCTTGCCGGCGCGCTTGTGGGCGACCCGGACGTACTGATACTGGATGAACCGACAGTCGGTCTTGACCCGAAGCAGATTATTGAAATCAGAAATGTCATAAAAAGGCTGGGTAGAAATAAGACGGTAATTTTAAGCTCGCATATACTCAGCGAGATAAGCGCCGTGTGCGACAGGATTATTATTATAAATAAGGGTAAATTCGTCGCCGAGGACACTCCGGAAAATCTCGCAAAATGCATAGGCTCGAGTAAGCGGATGCTGTTTCGTATTGCCGGAAATAGAGAAAAGGCGGAGGAAATACTGTCGTCTTTTGATTTCGTTTCAAACGTAACCTGTACAGGCTCGTCGGACGACGCGTACGATTTTGAGTTTGAAACCGGTACGGACGCGGAGAACGCGAAAAAACTGTTTTTCGCGTTCGCTCAGAACGATATGCCCATAATTATGCAGAAGGAGCTTGGCGCCTCGCTGGAGGACGTATTTCTCAAACTCACTGAAAACAATGAAAAGGAGAATTAAGATGAAAGCGATATTTAACAGAGAGCTAAGGGCATATTTTACATCAATGCTCGGCTATGTATTTCTGACAATATTTCTGCTGCTTACCGGCGTGATGTTTTACGCGGTGAACATCGGTTACATGACCGCGCGAATGACGAGCTTTTTCTCAGTAATAAACACATGGGCGCTGTTTTTGCTGCCTCTTTTGACAATGAGGCTGTTTCCGGAGGACAGAAAGCTGAGTACCGACCGGCTGCTGCTGACCGCGCCGGTAAATACGGCGGAAATAGTGTTTGGGAAATATTTTGCCGCGCTTGGAGTATTTTTGACCGGTATTGTGATAACTTTTATATATCCGATTATACTTTCCGCGCTCGGAAATCTTCCGATTGCGGAAACAATAAGCTGTTATATAGGCTTTATACTGCTCTGTTCGGTTATTTTATCGGTAGGAACGTTTATGTCATCGCTTACGGACAGTCAAATTGTGGCGGCAATATCCACATACGGAGCGCTTATAATTATGACGCTGCTTGGAACGGCCGCGGGTAAGCTTTCAAACGAGATAATTGTCAGCGCGCTGCTGTGGCTCTCGCCTTTGCGGCGCTTTTCGGATTTTACGCTCGGAATACTGAATATCGAGGACATTGTGTACTATCTGAGCCTCAGCGCTCTGTTTCTGCTCTTTACGGTTATGGTATTTGAGCGCCGCAGACTGAAATAGGAGGATATAAGAATGAATAATATAAAAAAATACAGATTGAATTTTTTTGTTATCATAATCGCGGCGATAGTCACAGCCGTACTGTTAAATATATTCTTTACCGTACTGACGGATAAGTTCCCGTTAAAGCTTGACATGACCTCGAACAAAATGTACGGCTTGTCGGACAAAACAAAGGAATATCTTAAAACCTACGACACGCCGGTGGACATATACATTTTAGCGAGCGAGTCGGAGCAGGATGAGAACATACGCGCGGCGCTCGATAAATACGCTTCGCTCTGCGCCGGCATAAAGATTACAAATATAAACGTCTCCGAAAACCCAACATTCGGTAAAAAGTATATGACAGGTACGGCGAGCCTGCAATCAAACTCGGTTATAGTGGACGCGGGCGACCGTTTTAAGCTGTACACAATGAACGACCTTTACGGTATAAACGCGCAGACAGGTCAGTATACCTCGCTGAATGTCGAGAACAAAATCACTTCCGCGCTGAAATACGTTTCGAGTGAAACAGAACAGAAGGCGTATATAATCAAGGGTCACAACGAGATGGATATATCCGGAGCGGTAAGCTTTCTTGAGAGCGAGAATTTTACGGTTGATGAGTTAAACACGCTGACGGATGAAATACCCTCAGACGCCTCGGTTGCGGTTATAGCTAAACCGACAGTGGATTTTTCCGAGGAGGAAATATCAAAGCTGGACGCGTACCTGCTCGGCGGCGGTAATTTACAGGTTTATATTGACGTTGAGTGTCAGGGACTTGATAATCTGTTTTCATATCTCAAATCATGGGGAATGGGTATAAGCGAAGACGTGGTAATAGAAACTGACGCCGCGTATTCCGTAAGACTTTCAGGCAGCTCAATGAGCCTTGTGACGCCGGAAACGGAAAGCACGGAATTTACGGACAGTCTTATTAAAAACCGGAGAACAATCGCCTATTTCCCGTACGCGCGCAATATAAGCCTTGAGTTTGAAACAAACGGCTCCGTAAGCGTAACTCCTGTGCTGAAAAGCTCGGATAAGGCGTACCTCAGCTCAAATTACGAGGATATAACAAAGCAGAGCGGCGCGCTGGAGGGACAGTTCGTTGTCGGCGCGCTTTCACGCGACAGCGCGCATGGGTCGTCCGTATATGTGTCCGGCAGTACTATGCTGCTTTCGGTAGAACCGTCCGCCCTTACGAACAACTACGGGCTTGCTAATTACGACTATTTTATAAACCTTATAAATTACACGACCGGCGGTGACGACAGCTTTACGGTTAATGAAAAGGCTCTGGCGGAGAATGTTATTACAATATCCGCATTTGGCGAGAGAATTGTGTTCACGCTTACGGTAATACTGATACCCGCCGCGGTACTGATAACCGGCATAACCGTATGGTTCAGAAGGAGAAATAAATGAGTAACAGTACGAGAAATATTATAATTTTCCTCGCTGCGATAGCGGCGCTGATTGCCGGAATTATCGTTGTTACGCGTATTGACACAGACGTTACCGAGGAAAACAGTCCTGACGAAAAGAGCTATACGATTATAACCGACAGCGTAAGCGAGCTGCTTTCGGTGGAAGTAAAAAGCGACGGGGTAAACATAAAGGCTGTAAATAACGGCGGAGAATGGAGTATTGACGCCGCGCGGGGAGAAACCGACCCGGACAAGACGCTCTCACTCGCCGCGGCCGCCGCGGAATTGACGTCGTCGCATCTGATTGAGGAAAATCCCTCCGACATTGCGAAGTACGGACTGGACAATCCTTTTCTCAGAGTTACTGTCACGCGTGCCGATAACTCGGCGGATACGCTTCTTATCGGAGATAAAAGCCCGACGATAGGCGAGTACTTTCTGATGAAGGACGGAACAAATACCGTTTATACAATAAACGACTTTAAGGTTACAGCCTTTCTTCAGCCATTGAGCTATTACAGAGAATTTGACAGATTTTCGGTAAATATAGACGATATAACAGACATTAAGCTTGAAAGGAGCGATGAGAAAATTGAGATTAAAATTATAGACAATATTGATAAAAATACAAACAACGTCTGGGAAATGACATCTCCTTACGTCTGCGGCGCCAATGACGACTATATAGATGAAAAGCTGCTTGACCCGATATCTAAAATAAGCTTGAGGATACCCGCGGAGGACGGAGAAGACATGTTTGACGCGTCCTCCGCGATACTGACGCTTACCGTAAAGCCATATGACAGTTTAAGCGGCGAATACGGCGAGGAGTATACGGAGGTAATTATTATCGGTAAAACCGAGGGCGACGCCGCCTATGTAAAGTACAGGAACGAGATATTTAAGACAGCGGCGGAAAACGTCGCGTTTATAAAGGAGTCCTCGTTTAATATTGTCAGCAAGCTCCAGGCGCTTGTGGATATATCGAAGGTAGAACGCGTAACTCTTGAATATGACGGTAAAAAGCACGCTATTGATATAACCCGTTCCGACAGCGGCGAAGAATTTAAGCTGGACGGAGTAAGCGCTGACAGTGAGGCCTCAAGAAAGATTTACAGTGAAATAATCGGTATTCCCGTTGACGGAAAATACAGCGGAGAGAGCCTGGGCGACCTTGTTCTGCGGATAACATACGAGGGACTTAAAAACGAGGACGATACGATTGTCGAATTCCGCGTGATAAATAATCTTAACTGCGCTTTGACCAGAAACGGCGAAACAAATTTCACATTGAAAACCGGTAAAATTACGGAATTCACGGATTTATTTGACGAGTATGTAAAGCAAGAGGGAGGAAATTAAAATGAGCAATTTGTGGGGAAATATAATTCCGTATTGGAATGATGAATTCATAGAGGACGGCGAAACCGCGCCGAGAATACCGACCGTTACCGCGTATCCCGCTAAATCGGCCGGGGCCGTGATTATATTCGCCGGAGGCGGGTACGGTATGCGTGCGGAGCATGAGGGAAAGGGCTGCGCGGAGTGGCTCCAATCAATAGGAATGACATGCTTTGTCATAGATTATCGTGTCGCGCCGTACAAGCATCCGGCTCAGATAAGCGACGCGATGCGCGCGGTGAAGCGTGTGCGAGCGAACGCGGAGAGGTACAGCATAGATAAGAATAAAATCGCGGTCATGGGTTCAAGCGCGGGCGGACACCTTGCCGCGTCCGTATCGGTGCATTATGACAAAGAGTTTTATAAACCGACGGATGAAATTGACCGCGAAAGCTGCCGCCCTGACGCGACGATACTGTGCTATCCGGTAATAGATATGTTTGAATACCGCCATGACGGCTCGCGTCAGAATTTAATAGGGGAAAGGGCGCTGCACGCCGACAAGGAGCTTATGTCCCTTCACCGTCATGTAACCGCCGGTACGCCGCCGGCGTTTATATGGCATACCTCTACGGACCAGGCTGTACCGGTTGAGAATTCGCTTTTATATGCCTACGCGCTCAGCAAGGTGCAGACGCCGTTTGAAATGCATATATACCCGATAGGCCCGCACGGACTGGGAATTGCGGCGGAATTGCCGCATGTGGCGCAGTGGAAACAATCTCTTGACAATTGGCTGTCGTTGATTGAGTTTAAATAATTTAAAAGGATACTTCCCTCACAACCGCGTTGCAGGCGCATATTATAATATCGGAGGATGATAATATGCAAAGAAATAATCAGATTACTGCGTCAGCGCAGATACATGGAGGACCGGATTACCCGGATATTAAAGGAACAGTAAGCCTTCGCCGGATGAACGGGGGAGCGCTTGTCACAGCGCAGATATACAATCTGCCGCGGAAAAATTCTGAACAAATATTTGGTTTTCACATTCATGAGGGCACATCCTGCACAGGCAATAAAACGGATCCGTTTGCGGATGCCGGCGGACATTATAATCCCCAAGGGAAAAAACATCCTGGGCACGCGGGAGACTTACCGCCGCTTTTCGGTAATAACGGTTATGCGTATATGTCCGTGTTTACTGACCGTTTTACAGTAGACGAGGTTATCGGGCGCACGGTTATAATACATGACATGCCGGATGATTTTACCACGCAGCCTTCCGGAAATTCCGGAAAGAAAATAGCATGCGGAAAAATTGTCTGAATGAACAGATACATGTAAGCGGGCGGTATTGCTTCATAATGTGTTTTGCGGATTTTTTTCCGCGAATTGTTTACATTTTCGCGCCTTTGTTGTATAATGTTCTGTGAATTTAAAACTAAAATACGGAGGAAAAATACATGGCAAAATTATGGGGCGGACGCTTTCGGAAAAGCACGGATAAAAAGGTTGACGATTTTAATTCGTCCATACGCTTTGATAAGCGTATGTACAGACAGGATATAAGAGGCTCGATTGCGCATGCGTCGATGCTTGGCAGACAGGGCGTTATTTCTCATGAGGACAGTGAGAAAATAATTAACGGCTTGAATGGAATATTGCGGGATATTGAGGACGGCAGGATTGAATTTGAGGTTGACGCCGAGGATATCCATATGAATATAGAAAAAATTCTTACGAAACGTATCGGTGACGCGGGTAAAAGACTGCATACCGGCAGAAGCCGCAATGACCAGGTAGCGCTTGACATACGTATGTATTTGCTGGACGAGATGCGGGAAATTCGGGAGATGCTTATTCACGCGCTGAATGTACTTGTCGACATGGCGGCTGAGAATACTGAAACAATTATGCCGGGCTATACGCATCTCCAGAAAGCGCAGCCGGTAACCTTCGCGCATCATTTAATGGCGTATTTTGAAATGTTCAAGCGCGACCTGTCGCGCCTTGACGACTGCGCAAAGCGTACTAATGTAATGCCGCTCGGCAGCGGCGCGCTGGCGGGTACAACTTATCCGCTTGACCGTGAGTTTGTAGCGGAGCAGCTTGGATTTGACTCAATTACCGCAAATTCGCTTGACGGCGTCAGCGACCGCGATTTTGTAATCGAGCTGGCAGGCTGCCTGTCGATAATTATGATGCACATGAGCCGTTTTTCCGAGGAGCTTATATTGTGGTCAAGCCATGAATTTTCATTCGTTGAAATGGACGATGCTTTTTCGACGGGTTCGTCAATAATGCCGCAGAAAAAAAATCCTGATGTAGCGGAGCTTATTCGTGGTAAAACAGGGCGAGTATACGGTCATCTTATGGGACTTTTGACCACTATGAAGGGTCTTCCTCTTGCTTACAATAAGGATATGCAGGAGGATAAGGAACCGATTTTTGACGCGGTTGATACCGTCAAGCTGTCTCTGCCGGTATTCTGCGATATGCTTGCGACCATGACAGTGAAAAAAGAAAATATGCTGAAAGGCTCAAGGGGCGGTTTTACCAATGCAACCGACGTTGCGGACTACCTTGTAAAAAAAGGACTGCCGTTCCGTGAGGCGCACAGCGTTGCGGGACAAATGGTCTTTTACTGTATAGAGCGCAACATGGCTCTTGACGATATGAATATGGACGAATTTAAACGCTTTTCGGATATTATCGACGAGGATATTTACGGCGCGATAAGTATGGAAAGCTGTGTGAATGAGCGTAAGCTGACGGGCGGTCCCGCAAAAAAAACAGTGGAGAGCGCAATCCGCGCGGCGAGAGAATTTATAAACAGCTTGAAATAAGGTATGGCTAAAAACAGAAATCCAATAAAGCGCTATATGAACCGCGGGATTTTGTATATAGACGCCGGCATATAAAAGTTACCCCGTTCAAACTGTGAAAAACAGAGATTTTGAGCGTAAAATATTAAAATTTTTATATAAAAAATACGCTTGACTTTTATTTTTTGCAGCGCTATAATTTTATCGTAGTAGTTTGAAAGAGCTCTCAAACAATTATAAAATACAAAGTCTTTTGATGAGCAAAGGCGCTTATTTACTTAGGTAAGTAAGCGCCTTTTGGATTTTCGGAGGACTGATATTCATCTGTTTATAACAGGAAAGGCTATGGTGATTTATTATGAAAGAGAAAATACTGTTTAAATTCATAAGCTTAACCGCGGCGGCGGCTATGGCTGCCGGTATGATGACAGGCTGCGGCGGCGACAGCGCGGTTTCCGAGAGTACCGCGTCCCCGTCTGGCTCTGCGGACGTGCTGCGCGTGGGTATGGAATGTGCGTACGCGCCGTTTAACTGGACGCAGACGAGCGACAGCGTTCCAAACGGCGACACAGCCGTTCCCATTTACGGCGGCGGCGGTTACGCGTACGGCTACGATGTTATGATTGCCAAACAGATTGCCGGGGAGCTTGGAATGGATTTGGAAATACATAAGGTTGAGTGGGACTCAATCGGTCTTTCAATGGACTCGGGCGAATACGACTGCATAATCGCGGGTATGGGCAGAACAGCGGAAAGACAGATCTCATATTCATTTACGGAACCGTATTATTACAGAAGCAACTGCGTCGTTGTTAAAAAGGACAGCGCGCTTTCCGGCATTACAGGTCTGTCGGACTTGACGGGTAAAAATGTTAAAGCCACAACACAGCTCGGCACGGGCTGGGTACCTCTTTTGGAGCAGATACCCGATGTAATATTAGGCGCGAACTATGAAACAACCGCCGAGGTATTTATGGCTATTTCAAACGGTACGGCTGACATTGCGGTTATCGACCTTCCGACGGCGGAGTCGGCTCTTATGACAAACGATGATTTGCAGATAATCACACTTGCCGACGGCGACACATTTGTGGGCGACGAGGAAATGACCAATGTATGTATAGCTACAAGAAAGGACGACGCCGAATTAAGGGATAAAATTCAGGGCGCTATGGATACCCTCGGTCTGACAAAGGAGAAGACCAATGAGATTATGGAAGAGGCTATAACTCTTCAGCCTGCGGCTAAATAAAGCATGGACGGTAAACAGTACGGCAACGGAGCCGAACGCGTTTTACGCGCGGCTCCGCTGTCTTTTTAATTATGCGAAAGGGAGTGAAATTATGGAAAGCACACCGAACGGAGTATTCGGGTGGGTGATATTCATAGCCCGCGAATACTCGGATTTATTTATAACGGGAACAATAGTAACTTTAGTCGTAGCCGTTGCGGGAACGCTTATCGGCTTCGTTCTGGGTTTTGTAATGGGACTTGTCGAGGATACAAAAATCAGCGCGGACGATAACATTTTCCGAAAGGTGATTTTAGGATTTTTCAAGGGCGTATGCAAGGTGTATATTGAAATTTTCCGCGACACGCCTATGATAGTTCAGGCGATGATAATATATTTCGGTATACGTCAATTCGGATTTGACATTTCGCCTATTCCCGCCGGAATAATCGTAACGACTCTGAACACGGGCGCGTATATGGCGGAAACGGTGCGCGGCGGCATAAAGTCAATCGACGTCGGTCAGCGCGAGGGCGCGCTGGCGATGGGTATGCCGCCCGTCGCGGTAATGATGTTTATTGTTCTGCCGCAGGCGTTCAAAAACATTATCCCCGAAATGGTAAATACGTTTTTGACAAACCTTAAAATGACCTCGGTATTGAACGTAATCGGCGTTAAGGAGCTGTTTTTGCAGGCGAAAACCGCGGGCGGCACATATTACAAGTATCTTGAGTCGTATCTGACGATCGCCGCGATATACTTTGTGCTTTGCTTTGTGTTCAACCGTGTATTCCTGCTTCTGGAAAAGAAAATGGCGGGCAAAAAGGACTATGTTCTTGCCGTCGAGTATATGGACGATAAGGAATAGAGGTGACGGCTGTGAATAAAGAAGAAATAATCAGAGTTGAGGAGCTTAGCAAGAGCTTCGGCGAGCATCAGGTTTTGAGGAAAATCGATTTTACCGTCAACCGCGGCGAGGTTATTTGTATTTTAGGCTCGTCCGGCTCGGGCAAATCAACGCTTCTGCGCTGTATAAATCATCTCGAGACCCCTACCTCCGGAAAGGTGTTTTTCCACGGTAACGAGCTTGGAAAATCGCAAAAGGAAATAAATCATTACCGCTCAAAGGTGGGAATGGTTTTTCAGTCCTTCAATCTGTTTAACAATATGACCGTCCTTAAAAACTGTATGGAATGTACGCGCAAGGTGCTTCATCTGCCGAAGGAGGAGGCTCACGACAGAGCCATATCAAACCTTAAAGCCGTAGGAATGGCGCCGTACATAAACGCGCTTCCTTCACAGCTTTCGGGCGGACAAAAGCAGCGCGTCGCTATCGCGAGAGGTTTATGTATGAACCCCGAGGTATTGCTCTTTGACGAACCGACAAGCGCGCTCGACCCCGAAATGGTCGGCGAGGTGCTGAATGTTATGAAAAGTCTTGCCGAAACGGGACTTACTATGCTTATTGTCACTCACGAAATGGGCTTCGCGCGCGACGTTTCCGACAGAGTGCTGTTTATGGATAAGGGTTATATTGTCGAGGACAATCCGCCCGAAAAATTCTTTACAAATCCCGAAAACGCGCGTACAAAGGAATTTTTATCGCGCTATATTGCCGGTTAGGAGGTAGGATGATGAGTAATTTTGTTGTAACGTTCGCCAGAGGCTTCGGCTCGGGCGGAAAGGCTATAGCCTCAAAGCTCGCGGCGGATTTGGGCATACACTGTTACGAAAACCGCATACTTACGCTCGCTTC
>CAZWMB010000007.1:0-45343 GCA_964634635.1 uncultured Lachnospiraceae bacterium | reverse complement strand
AGCATCAGCTTGCGAAGTGGTGCGACGCGGATATAATCGTGTATATCGGCTGCGGCGAGCGAGGTAATGAAATGACGCAGGCGCTGGAGGAGTTTTCGGAGCTTATCGACCCCAAATCCAAGCGTCCGCTGCTGGATCGTACCGTGCTTATAGCGAATACCTCAAACATGCCGGTCGCGGCGCGCGAGGCGAGTATATATACGGGTATAACCCTTGCGGAGTATTACCGAGACATGGGCTATGATGTGGCGCTTATGGCGGACTCCACGTCAAGATGGGCTGAGGCGCTGCGTGAAATATCGGGCCGTCTTGAGGAAATGCCCGCCGAGGAGGGCTTTCCGGCGTATCTCGCGTCAAGGCTGTCGCAGTTTTATGAAAGAGCCGGCTACGTGACCAATCTGAACGGCAGCGAAGGCTCCATTTCGGTAATCGGCGCGGTTTCGCCGCAGGGCGGTGATTTTTCGGAGCCGGTAACGCAGAATACAAAGCGTTTTATACGCTGCTTCTGGGCGCTCGACAAGCAGCTCGCGTATGCCAGACATTATCCCGCCATTCAGTGGCTTAACAGTTACAGCGAGTATATCGGCGAGCTTACGGACTGGTACTCTGAAAACGTGGCTCCCGATTTTATGAGGAAACGCAACAGAATGATGGCTATACTCCAGGAGGAGTCAAAGCTTATGGAGATTGTAAAGCTCATAGGAGCGGACGTACTGCCCGACAGTCAGAAGGCGACTCTGGAGGTCGCGCGTACCATACGCGTCGGTTTCCTGCAGCAGAACGCGTTTCACGACGACGATACCTATGTACCGCTTGAAAAGCAAAATAAAATGATGGATATTATTATGCTGTTTGATAAGCGTATACGTGAATGCGCGGAGCGCGGCGTGGCGCTTTCAAAGGTGACGGGGAGCGGTATCGCGGAGGATATTATAAGAATAAAATATTCAATCGGAAATGAAAATATAGAGGGTCCGTTCAACGACCTGCAAAGAAAAATAAATGAAACATTTGATAAAATTCTTTTGAGCAGCGCCGACGCTGACCGGTAAGGAGGGTAATATGGCAATAGAATATATGGGACTTAATAATATTCAGGGTCCTCTTGCCGTTATTGACGGCGTCGACGATACCTTTTATGAGGAAATGGTGACCGTAACGCTTGACGACGGCAGCAGGAGAATAGGAAGAGTCATTGAGATTTCCGGAGATAAAGCGGTAATACAGGTGTTTGAGGGTACGTCTAACCTGTCGCTCACAAATACAAAGACGCGCTTTATGGGAGAGCCGATGCGTATTCCGCTTTCAACGGAAATGCTTGGCAGAACGTTTGACGGCGTCGGCAGACCGATAGACGGTCTGGGCGACTATTTTGCGGAGGAGGTACGCGACGTAAACGGTCAGCCGATAAACCCCGTTTCGCGAGAGTACCCAAACAATTTTATACAGACGGGTATTTCATCTGTCGACTGTCTTGCGACGCTGATACGCGGTCAGAAGCTGCCGATATTCTCAGGCGACGGAATGCCGCACGACGAGCTGGCGGTACAGATTGCGCGTCAGGCAAGGGTCGTGGAGGACGACGGCGAAAACGGCGACCGCTTTGCTATCGTGTTCGCGGCTATGGGCGTAAAGCACGATGTGGCGAATTTCTTTAAGAAGTCGTTTGAGGAAAGCGGCGTACTGAGTAAGGTTGTAATGTTTTTAAATCTTTCAAACGACCCTGTCGTAGAGAGAATAATCACTCCGCGCTGCGCGCTTACTGCGGCGGAATACCTTGCTTTTAAGCACGATATGCACGTACTTGTAATACTTACCGATATGACCTCGTACGCCGAGGCGCTGCGGGAGGTGTCCTCGTCAAAGGGCGAGATACCGTCAAGAAAGGGATTTCCCGGTTATCTGTACTCAGACCTCGCCTCGCTGTACGAGCGCGCGGGTATAACGAAGGACGCCAAAGGCTCCGTGACGCAGGTGCCCATACTGACGATGCCGAACGACGACATCACTCACCCGGTACCCGACCTTACCGGCTATATTACCGAAGGACAGATTGTTCTCGGAAGGGATTTGTCGTTAAAAGGCGTGTACCCGCCGGTGTCAATCCTGCCTTCGCTGTCGCGTCTTATGAAAGACGGTATAGGCGAGGGATTTACAAGAGAGGATCACAGCGAGCTGGCGAACCAGCTGTTTGCGGCGTACTCCAAGGTTGAGGACGCGAAAAGTCTTGCGTCGGTCATAGGCGAGGATGAGCTGTCGGATACGGATAAGAAGTATATCGCGTTCGGAAAGGCGTTCGACGAAAGGTTTCTGTCACAGGGCAGAAATGAAAACCGGAGTATTGAGGAAACTCTTAATCTTGGATGGGAGCTTTTGGGTATGCTGCCGAAGAGCGAGATGGACAGAGTAAGCGATAAAATATTAGACAAATATTATAAGCGGGCGGAAATGTAATTAAAGCCGCGGAAGGAGTGCGTCATGCAGAGGAATTTAGCGCCTACAAAGGGTAATCTGATGATGGTTAAGAATACACTTCGCCTTTCAAAGCAGGGCTACGAAATGCTCGACAAAAAACGCAATATTCTGATAAGGGAAATGATGACGCTTATCGAGGAGGCGAAGGAGGTCGAGGAGAAAATCGAAAAGACCTTTGCCGAAGCGTATAAGGCGCTTGAATACGCGAATGTAATAATGGGTGTGAACAAGATACAGAGCCTTGCGCGCTCGGCGGTGCCGGAGGACAGCGTCAAGGTGGATTTGCGCAGCGTTATGGGCGTGGAGCTGCCCGTTGTACGGATAAAAAAACCGGACGGCAGACCGGCGTACGCCTTTCACGGCACCTCGTCCGCGCTGGACGAGGCGGGCGTAAAATTCGGCGAGGTCAAAATGATGACGGTACGCCTGACGGAAATCGAAAACGCCGTGTACCGTCTTGCAATGAATATAAAAAAGACGCAGAAAAGGGCAAACGCGCTTGAGGACATAACAATTCCTTTGTACGAGAACCTTAGCAGGGAGCTGCAAAATTCCCTTGAGGAAAAGGAGCGCGAGGAACACACCAGACTGAAAATCATAAAACGCGGCAAGGAAAAATAATAGGCGTATTATGCTGACGCGCAAAAGGTTTCCAAACAGAGAAACGAGGGAAAACGATATGGAATTAAAGAGTTTACTAAAAGGCGTGGCTGCGGGAGAAATATCCGTTGAGGACGCGGAGCTTCGTCTAAAATCAAAGCCGTTTGAGGATATGGGCTTCGCCAAACCCGATTTTCACAGAGGGATACGTCAGGGTATTCCCGAGGTCATTTACGGAGAGGGAAAAACTGCCGAGCAGATAAGCGAAATCACAAAAAAGCTGCTTGAAAACGGCCAGAAAACAGCTTTAATTACTCGCTTATCGAAAGAAAAAGCGAGCGCTTTAACGGTTCAAACAGAGTATTTTGAAATTGCCCGCGTCGGCGTGACGGGAGAGTTTCCAAGACCGGACACGGACGGAAAAATCGTTGTAGCGACAGGCGGCACAAGCGATATGCCAGTCGCCGAGGAGGCCGCGATAACCGCGGAGGTGTTGGGAAACAACGTAACCCGCCTTTATGACGTGGGCGTGGCGGGAATACATCGCCTGCTTACTCACAGCGAGGATATAATGAGCGCGAAGGTTATTATCGCGATTGCGGGAATGGAAGGCGCGCTCGCAAGCGTTATAGGCGGTCTTGCCGACTGCCCCGTTATAGCTGTTCCCACAAGCATAGGCTACGGAGCGGCGTTCGGGGGACTTTCGGCTCTGCTGTCAATGCTTAATTCCTGCGCGAGCGGAGTGAGCGTTGTAAACATTGATAACGGTTTCGGAGCGGGATGCCTAGCAAGCATGATAAATCACATAAAAAGCTGATGTCATGCGGGAAATAATACATATTGGGGGCTGTCGCAAAATGATTTTCAAATAACAAAACGCGCAAAAAACAGCCTTAAAAACAACAAAAATCTCTTGATTATATGACTGAAAAGCCATTTTCAAGAGATTTTTTGCGCAATATTTTTGAGAGAAGCTATTTTGCGCCGGCCCCTTAATTGTAAATCAGTCGGACACTCATAAATTTCTTAATACTGTAAATAAGCGCTGCGATAACTGATTTTAGTATATAAGCGTGTAGCGTCAAGTGGAATTATCGCTTATTAAACAGTCGTAAAAGCTCGAAAATTATATATTTTAAACAACAAGAAATGGATTAAAACAGGAAAAATATATCAAAATTACAAAAAAGTCAATTTTAAGTTAAAATAAGTCAATATCAAGCCTTGAAATGTTGCTGCATATAAAATACAATAATTATATACAATAAATTTGTCCGGGAAAGTGAATATTGTAGTCAAAACCGACAAACAAAGAAGGAGTGTGGAAAATGAAAACAGAGTATGCGCCGGCAAGCGCGGTCAAAAGGAAAAAGGGAGCGTTGTTTTATTTAAAGCGAGACTGGCAGCTTTACGCGCTTTTATTTATACCTATGCTGTTTATAATAGTATTCAAGTATCTGCCGATGGCGGGATTGTCGATAGCGTTTCTGGACTATAAACCGATAAAGGGATTTATCGGCTCGGAATTTATAGGGCTTGACGTGTTTAAGCAAATTTTCGCGTCAAAGGATTTTTACAAAGCGCTCAAAAATACGCTGGTACTGAACTGTCTTGATTTGATAATAGGATTTCCGGCGCCGATAATTCTCGCGATTTTTTTGAACGAGATACGGTGTAAATGCTTTAAAAAAGTGACGCAGACGGTACTGTATCTTCCGCACTTCCTTTCAGCGGTAATAGTCGCGGGACTGGCGTATCAGCTTTTTGCGTCACATTCCGGATATATAAACATACTGCTCGGGAAAAACATACCGTTCCTTGAGGAAAACTATCGATGGATAGCTACATATGTGCTTTCGGGCGTATGGCAGGGCATGGGCTGGGGTACCATTATCTACCTCGCCGCGATAACCGGCATTGACGCCGAGCTTTACGAGGCGGCTACGGTTGACGGCGCGGGACGCTGGAGAAAAATCTGGCATATCACTCTGCCGGGAATTAAGGGTACCATCGTTGTAATGCTTATAATGTCGCTCGGCAGAATTATGGGTTCCTCGTTTGAAAGACCGTACACGCTGTCGAACCCGATGGTTATGCAGGTTTCGGACGTTATCGCGACATATGTTTACCGCGAGGGCCTTGCGAACCGTCACTACAATGTGGCGACGGCGGTCGGTCTGTTCCAGTCGCTTGTGGGACTTGTCCTTGTACTCTTGTCGGATAAGTTTGCAAAAGCGCTTGGCGAAGACGGTATAGTGTAAGGGGGTGCGTATTTATGAAAATCAGAAAAAGCGGCGCGGATATTATAGCTGATATACTGATATATACATTTATTGCAGCGCTGGCAATCCTGTGTCTGATACCGTTTATTCACGTTGCGGCGGTGTCTGTAAGCTCGGACGCCTCCGTATACGCCAACAAGGTATGGCTTATTCCCAAGGATATAACTCTGAACGCGTACAAGACCGTTCTGGGTGACTCGACAATGATGAGATCGCTCGGCTATACTGTAATTATTACAGTACTCTTTACGGCGCTCGGCATGTTCCTTACAATATGCGCGGCGTACGCTCTTTCGCGCAGACGCTTAAAGGGCAGAATGATATTTAATATCATGTTCCTTATAACTATGTATTTTTCGGCGGGTATTATTCCCGATTACATACTCATGAGTCAGCTTAACCTGCTTGACACAACGGCTGTACTGGTGCTGCCGCTGGCAGTATCGGCGTATAACATGATTATTTTAAGAACTTCCATGTACAATATACCCGTGGAGCTTGAGGAGGCGGCGCAGATTGACGGCTGCGGAGACGCCAGAATACTTGTTCAGGTCATGCTGCCTCTGTGCGTGCCGACGCTTGCGACGCTGGCGCTGTTCTACGCGGTGGGACGCTGGAACTCCTTCCAGGACGCGCTTTACTATATCAATAAGCCGGAGCTGCAGCCCATGCAGTTAAAGCTTTACAACCTTGTAAACGCGTCAGGCTCGAACGCGTCGCTCTCGCAGGAGGCGGGCGGCGGTGAAACACAGGCGGCGGAGGTCGTAAAATCAGCGACTATCATGTTCGCGACCATTCCGATTATAATCGTCTATCCGTTTGTTCAGAAATACTTTGTATCGGGCGTTATGGTCGGAGCGGTAAAGGGCTGAGTTCGGAAAAATTAAACAGTTAATAAAAAATCATATATAAAAAGGAGAAGAAAGCTATGAACATCAAAAAAATTATCGCGGCATTGGCAGCGTCCGTATCGGTCGTATCAATGCTTGCGGCATGCGGAGGCTCAAACGCGAACATTGACAAGGACGAGATTATGTCAAGAGAGAATGTGGAGGACTATGTATATCCCGAACAGATTGAGCTGAAAATTCCGGTATACGACAGAGGCACTCCGGGACAGGCGAGCGTAATCGATAATTACTGGACAAAGTACGTTCAGTCGGAATTCGGCGATAAGCACAACATTAAGGTTACATATATATCCATCCCGCGTAAGGAGGAAATTACAAAGTTTAATACATTGCTCGCGGGAAAGGTTGAAAGTCAGCCGGACATTATCTTTAATTACGATTATCCGTCAATCGTATCCTTCGCGGACCAGGGCGCGTTCCAGGAGCTTGACGAGGAAATGATTGAGAAGTACGCGCCGGATTATTATGAGGCGACAAAGTCAGCCGAGGAGTACACGTATATTGACGGCGAAAGATATTTTCTCGCGGCTACTCGTCCCGACTCCTACCAGTGGGTAACTCTTCTCAGAAAAGACTGGCTTGAAAAAATAGGCAAGCCGACGGACGGCTCATATCCCTCAAACTCGGATGAATATCTTGAAATGCTTAAGCTTTTCCGCGACAACAGCGTAGGCGGAGACGGCACAGTTCCTTTGACAAAAGGTCTTTCAAACGCTTATTACAGCAATTACGCTTACCGCGAGTTCCCGCTTCCGGATGAGGACAACGCGCTGTATTCGGATATTACGGTATGCGCGCTCACATGGGAGCCGACAAAAAAGCAGCTTGAATATGATAATATGCTGTATAACGAGGGACTTGTAAGCCCCGAGTGGTATCTTGACAAGGACGGCAGCAAGATGAAGGAGCAGTTCATTTCAGGCAAGGCGGGTATATACGGCACATATCTTTCAAAGAGCGACGACGTTATCGGCAATCTCAAAAAGAACGTACCCGACGCGGAGGTTATGCTGCTGCCCACTTGTCCGCAGGTTGACGAGAACGGCAACACCTATGACACAGGCTCGAGAAAGGACAATCCGTTCGGTATGATGTCCGGTATTAACGTCAACTGCACGCATCCGGAGGCTGTTCTGATGTACTTCGAGTGGATGCAGGATAACCTGTTCACAATGCAGAACGGTATTGAAGGCGTTACATATAACATGGACGGCGACATTCCGGTTCCGATTGACAGCTATGGCGGAGAGGAAAGACTTAATTACAGCTCCAACAAGGATATGTGGTGCGTTGTAATAGAGAGCAAGGATTTGGGCAGCGACGAGCTTAATATGAAGGCTCAGGCGAAAATGTACGCTCCCGACGGCTATGAGTTCCTTATCGAGGACAGCTACAAGAACGCGAAAAAGTACGAGTACCTTGCTTATCATGACTTTATTTTCAATAAACCTATCGTAAGCCTTACGGAATCCGCGGAATCGCTGCTTTCAAAGTGGCAGGAAATTCAGGTTGACCTTATCAATTGCAATCCGGACGAGTTCGACGCCAAGTATGAGGCGGCTTGCAGTGAATACCTCGACGCGGGTTATCAGGAAGTGCTTGACGAGAAAAAGCAGGCTTATGAGGATATGAAGAAAGGAAACTGATATGGCGCATATATGGCTGAAAAAATTCATGGTAAGTGTGACGGCGTTATCAATGGTATGCGCCTCCTCAGTATTAGCCTCGGATAACGACGGTGCCGTAAGGATTGACAGACAACCGGGCGACAGCGTCCGCGTCGGAGATTATGCGGACTCCGCCGCCCGTACGCGGGAGCTTATAAACAACCGTCCCGATATTCAGCGTCAGATGGAAAATATCAACAGGGGAACAGTGGCTGTCAGAACCGACAGCGGCGTGTTTATATCATGGCGGTGGCTTGGCACGGAAAGCGCGGATACACGGTACAACGTGTACCGTGACGGAGTTAAGATGAATTCCGAACCGCTTAACGCGACAAATTATACGGATATATCGCCGACAGCAAACGGTAAATATTCAGTGTCGGCGGTGGTGAACGGTATCGAGGAGAGCGAAAGCGAGCCGGTATCGCCGTGGAATAAGACGGAGGATTTTGACGCGGGATATTTTGATATACCTCTCCAAACTCCGCCGAAGACTGAGGTTAATACGGACGCGGAAAGCTATGAGGCATATTATCATCCAAACGACGCGTCTGTCGCGGATTTGGACGGCGACGGCGAGTATGAGATTATATTGAAATGGGATCCCGACGGCTCGCGCGACGCGGCTAACACGGGATTTACGCCGGAATGTATTATAGACGCCTACAAGCTGGACGGCACGCTTATGTGGCGTATACATATGGGTAATAACATCCGTTCGGGTCCGCACGACACGCAGTTTATAGTATATGACTTTGACAATGACGGCAAGGCGGAAATGGCGTGCCGCACCGCAGACGGAACAGTCGCGGGCGACGGTACGGTAATCGGCGACGCGTCAAAGGATTGGGCGTCCCTAAACAGCGGAAAGAATTTGCGGGGACCGCTGTATCTGACCGTATTCAGCGGTGCGGACGGCAGCGTTATCGACACCGTGGACTATTACCCGCAGACAGCGGGAGTATATTCCGACGGCACAGCGTGGGACGTTTCATCCTTCGGCGACGACTACGGCAACCGTTCTGAAAGATATTTAGCCGCGCTCGGCAGCTTTGACGGCGTGCATACCTCTTTTGTTATGGCGCGGGGATATTATGCGCGCTCATGTATGGCGGCGTACCATCTGGAGGACGGAAAAATCGTAAACGACTGGACGTTTGACACGGACGAGGGCTATACCTACGAGCAGACGGGCAAATGGTATACAGGACAGGGCAATCACTCAATGTCGACGGCGGACGTGGATTACGACGGTAAGGATGAGATCATCTACGGCGCAATCGCGATAGATCATGACGGAACGGCTATGTATACAACCGAGCTGTGTCACGGCGACTCGCAGCACGTGGGAGATTTGCTGCCTGACCGTCCCGGACTGGAGGTATACTCCTGTCACGAGCCGGGCAACGTCGCGTACGGCTATGAAATGCGCGACGCGCGCACGGGCGAGATACTCATGGGCGAATATGTAGGAAACGATAACGGACGCGCGTGTACCGCGGATATTGACCCGAACTATGACGGCGAGGAATGTTGGTCGGCCGCGGGAGTTCTTACAAGCGCGGACGGAACGGTTATCTCGTCAAATTATGACTACGCAATTCCCGCCAATTTTGCAATCTGGTGGGACGGCGACATGGGACGTGAAATTCAGGACGGGATTTCCGTCGGTAAATGGGATTATGAAAATCAGGTTCTTAACACGGCGTTCAGAGCCGAGGACTGCAAATCAATTAACGCTGCTAAGTCAAACCCATGTCTGACGGCTGATATTTTCGGCGACTGGCGCGAGGAAACCATTTATCCGCTGAAGGATGAAAGCGCGCTACGCGTATTCACTACCGCCGTACCGACAAGCTATAAAATACCGACGCTTATGCATGACACGCAGTACAGAAATCATGTCGCGCTGCAAAACGTGTGCTATAATCAAACCACGCATACGAGCTTTTATCTCGGCTACGGAACAAAAACCGTTCCCGTGCCGCAGATGTACACGGTTGACGCGAACGGAAACAAGCATATAAATCCTGATTTGGCAAAGAAAGAGTGGGATATAGACGACCTGTACAGCGGAGAAAAGGTTGAGCTTGCGCTCGATTGTCCGACCGCGCTTATAAACGGCGTACCGAAGCGCGTGGATAATGACAATACGGACGTAACTCCGTATCTTGACGAAAACGACAGAACTCTCGTTCCGCTGCGTTTCATAGCGGAAGCGTTCGGCGCGGAGGTTGACTGGCATGAGAATGTACAGACATTGGACATTATTACGTCAGACAATAAAATTATCTCAATGAGTATCGAAAGCAATATATACACAGTCGGCGACTATGACGGCGACACAATGGGAACTCCGGGCTCAGGTATGGTTCATGTTGTTTATAACACAGAGACAAAGACTATGGATACCGCGCCCGTTATCGCAAACGACAGAACGCTTGTTCCGATAAGGGCAATCGCGGAAACGCTCGGTAAAAATGTCGGTTACTATGATGGACTGATAGTAATATCGGATTTGGAAATATCAGTTGAAGCCGACGCCGCGCGGGTCAGAAGGGCGGATATTCTGTCAGCGCCGACTCCGACGGTAAAAACAAGCGCGGTGTTTGACGAAAGCGCAATAAAGCTGTATTTTACAGCCATGACCGACAGCGAGGGAACGGATACGGCTTCTCTTGCGGGCGACGGGGATTTGTCGACCGCGTGGTCGTGCGATAAGGCTGCGAGTCTTATCATAGAGCTTGACGGACGTCCGGCGACGCCCGGAGCGCTTGTCACCTTCGGTGATAATGAAAAGCATAAATTTTCGATTGAAACGTCGTCCGACGGGGAGAAGTGGCTTGAGCTGCTGCCTCCGAGAGAGAGCCGCGGCGGCGGAGAGAGCGAGAAATATATATACGGCTGTCCGCAGTACCCGCACTATGTCAGACTTAATATTCTTGACGAGGGCGGATGCAGCGTGAGTGAGTTTGCAGCTCTGATAGTCGAATAATTTTGATAGATTAAATAGATTAACAGTGAAAAAAATCTCTTAAAGCTTTAATACTATAAGGCTCGGAGTAATAACTCGGGCGCGCTGTCGGCGCGCCCGAATTGTTACGGGAAAAAGGACAATTATAAAGAAAGGAAATTTAAATTTATGAGTAATCCGGCAATACGGGGTTTTTATGCCGACCCCGATATAGCTTGCTTTAACGGCAGATTTTACATATATCCGACGACGGACGGAGGAGTGGAATGGAATTCCTCCTTCTTTAAGGTATTTTCCTCTGAGAATCTAATCGATTGGCAGGATGAGGGAGAAATACTTAATTTAAAAGATGTTCCATGGTCGGAGGGGAAATGCGCGTGGGCTCCGGCGATAGGGGAGAAAAACGGAAAATACTATTTTTATTACAGCGCCAACAAAAACATAGGGGTTGCGGTCGCGGACAGTCCCACAGGACCGTTTACGGATAAGGGCGATCCGCTTATAGCCGCCGACATGCTTAACGGTCAGATGATTGACCCCGACGTGTTTATTGACGACGACGGACAGGCTTACCTGTATTGGGGCAACACGTCCATGTATGCCGCGAAGCTGTCCGACAATATGACGGAATTGCTGAGTATACCGATAAATATAACTCCGGATAATTTCTGCGAGGCGTCCTGCGTATTCAGGAGGAACGGAATATATTATTTTACGTGGTCTGATAACGATACCCGTTCTCCCGAATATAACGTACACTATGGAATAGGCAGGTTTCCGCTGCAGCGCCCGGAGGGCGATACTGTTATTCTGTCCAGGCATAACACCGAGGACCCGCGTATAAAGTGTACGGGGCATCACAGCATTTTGAATATACCGGGAACGGATGAATGGTATATATGCTATCACCGTTTCGGAATAGATAAATACGGCGATGTCGAGGGTTACAGCCAAGAGGCCGGAAATCATCGCGAGATATGTATCGATAAGCTTGAATTCAGTCCTGACGGACGGATTATTCCCGTCAGAGCGACGCTTTCGGGCGTAACAAAGCCGGTGACGGCATACGGCGGTGACAAAGAAAATGAATAGCGTGTTTCGTGAATGTAAATACCTGTCGGGCGGCAGCAATATTTTTCTGGAGCATACGGGGGCGCCGCGGAACGCGGGCGCATATTATCACGATTATTATCTGATTGCGTATATAGCCTACGGACGCGGCTCTCATAAATTAGCGAATTATGAGGAGGAGATTTCCGAGGGCGACGTGATAATAGCGGCGCCGAACACCTCGCATTGTTTCCGCTCCTGTACGGAGTTGAAATATATGGAAATGTATTATTGCTATTTTTATCCGCAGGCTCTTGGAAAAGTGAAGGAAAATATATGCCGGGATTTTAAAACGCGGATTTCCGCGCTTAAAGATAACGGATACCTAAAGGTAAAGGACAATTCCTCAAAGGAGCTGAGGAACATATTTATCAGAATGATAGATGAATTTACCGATAAGCCCTGCGGATACGAGGATATTATACAAAGCAGTCTTATTATATTGCTTATAAAGCTGTTCCGGTTTTGCGGCAGGGATCGCGAAGAGGAGCCTTTTTGCGGGAACGTCATTGTCGACGAGGTTATACGCTATATCAATCAAAATATTTATCGTTCCGTCAAGCTCAGCGAGCTTGCCAAAAGCAAGCATCTCACTCCCGAATACCTGTGCAGACTGTTCAAAAAACATACCGGAATGACAACAACGCAGTACATAAATAATCTTAAGGCGGAAAAGGCGAAGGATATGCTGCGCAACACCGACAGGTCAATTGCGCGGATTGCGGAAACTCTTGGCGTGAGCGCAAGACATATGAAAACAATATTTATGAAAAAAACAGGTATGAGCATGAGCGAGTACAGAAAAAACAATTATTATAAATCGTAAGCTGCGCGTAAAACCGCGGCGCGGTTACATGATAATATAATATAAATTGTATTAAGGAGCGGGCTATGAGTATTTACAGAAAAACACCGATTATGGGGTGGGCGTCATGGAATTGCTTTCGTACCGATATATCGGAGGAAAAGATAAAGGAGCAGATTGACGCGCTCATATCGATGGGTCTTGCCGACTGCGGTTATACATACTGCAATATGGACGACGGCTTTTTCGGAGGACGTTCAAGGGACGGTAAGCCGCTGTTTCATAAGGAGCGTTTCCCAAACGGCATAAAGGTTATCTCCGACTACGCTCATTCAAAGGGCCTTATGGCGGGAATCTACGCTGATGGCGGTGACAAAACCTGCGGCTTTTACTATGACGGCGAGGGCGACAATGGCGACAACGTTGGCTTGTACGGCTTTGAGGAGCAGGATTTAAATATCTACCTTGACGAGTACGGCTTTGATTTTATAAAGGTTGACTGGTGCGGCGGTCTGCGCCTTGGTCTGGACGAGAGGGAGCAGTATACGAGGATAGGAAATATAATTGAGGAAATCCGCCGGAAGACAGGCAGACAGCTTGTATACAATATTTGCCGCTGGCAGTTCCCGGGCGCGTGGGCGGCGGAGACGGCGGACTCGTGGCGTACCGGCGCGGACATTGTTCCGTGCTTTGAGTCGGTTATGCGCCAGATTGACGTTATAAAGCCTCTCAGGAAATACTGCTCGCCGGGTCATGTCAACGATCTCGATATGATGCAGATTGGCAACGGTATGGACATTGAGGAGGAACGCACGCATTTTGCGATGTGGTGCATGATGTCCACACCGCTCATTATAGGCTGCGATTTGACAAAAATCGAACCTGAAGCTCTTGAAATACTGAAAAACCGTGAGCTAATCGCCGTTAATCAGGACAGCGCGTGCTTGCAGGCATATGTTGTAAAGGAAACGCGGGACGGAGAAAACAATCTTTTGGGCGAGGTCTGGGTAAAGGATTTGGGTAAGGCAAATTCGGCCTGCAAGGCTGTCGCGTATTTAAACAGAAGCGACAAGCCGCTCGATATATCGGCGCGGCCTTCAGAGCTTGGATTAGGCGGCGCGGCTTTGTACGCGCGCGACCTGCGGCGCCACGCGGATACGGATATAAGCCGCGCCCTTAACGTCAGACTGAAGCCGCGCGAAACGGCGGTTTTCAAAATAGAGTGTGAAAGCGCGCGTCCGGCGCATGACCTGAACGAGCCGCCGGAGAAAACGTCAACGCCGGCTTTTGTCAAGATTACCGCGGACAGGGCGGAAGAGCTTTATAAAAACGGCGCGTACCTTGTCGACGTACGCGAGAAGCCGGAGTATGACAGGGGAAGTCTCAAGGGAGCGATAAATATTCCCTATACCGACATTCACGCTTTGGCGGAGTCGGTAATTCCGGATAAGGAACGAGGCGTTATTCTGTATTGCAAAACAGGCAAACGCAGCGCGCAGGCTAAGACAAGTCTGGAATATCTTGGGTATAGGAATATATACTGTCTTGGAGGAATTGAGCAATGATTACAGACGCGTTATGGATTGGCGCGGGCAAGGATATGGGAGAAATATGTCCGTCGTTTAAAAGGGAGTTCAAAACAAAGAAAGCCGTTCGAAGGGCTGTATTAGCCGTTACGGTAATCGGCGTATATGAGGCGGAGATAAACGGCAGGCGCGTAGGCAGCTTTATTCTTGCGCCCGGACTTACGTCGTACGGGACGCGTCTGCAGTATCAGACCTATGATATTACCGATATGCTCGGCACGAATAATGAAATAAATATAACCGTGGGGAAGGGCTGGCACAGAGGACGCATAAGTATGTCGTCGCCGGATATACATAATACTCCGTGCGCCGTTATCGCGGAAATCGCGATTGAATATACAAGCGGCGAAACAGAAACGCTCCGTACCGACGATAGCTGGAGCGTATCGGGCAGCAGGATTTTATTTTCGGATATTTACGACGGTGAAATATATGACGCGTCCGCTAATATCGGTGACAGCGGACCCGCAGTTCTTATTGACCTGCCGAAAAATATTCTCATACCGCAGGAGGGTACAATCGTATGCGAGCATGAGCGTATTAAGCCGGTAAGGCGCTTTACCGCGCCGAACGGCGATCAGATAATTGATTTCGGACAAAACCTTGCGGGATATGTGGAATTTACGGTGGAGGCTAAGAGCGGTGACAGGATAAAAATATCCCATGCGGAGGTTCTGGATGCGGACGGTAATTTTTATACGGAAAACTACCGCAGCGCGAAGTCGGAAATAAGCTATATCTGCCGCGGCGGACTTCAGACCTATAAGCCGCATTTCACCTTTATGGGCTTTCGGTATATCCGTCTTGACGCTTTTCCGCGCGGGGCGGACTTGGACAGCTTTACGGCGATTGCAATTTACTCCGATATGAGGCGTACAGGCTTTATTAAAACCGGAAGCAAAAAAATTAACAGGCTGTTTGAGAATACGCTGTGGTCGCAGCGCGCAAATTTTATAGATATTCCCAGCGACTGCCCGCAGCGCGACGAGCGTATGGGCTGGACAGGCGACGCGCAGGTGTTCGCCAAAACCGCGGGCTATAATTATGACGTGCTGAAATTCTTTAAAAAATGGCTTTCGGACGTGCGCGCGGAGCAGCGCAGCGACGGCTCCATACCCGATACCGTACCCAACTTCTGGGGATTAAAGAGCGCGAGCGCGGCGTGGGGCGACGTCATATGTATTGTGCCGTGGCAGATGTACCTTCTCTACGGCGACAGACAAATACTGTCCGACAGCTTTGAGTCTATGAAAAGGTGGGTGGATTACATCACAAACGACACGCTTGACAAATACCTGTGGACGAGCGGCGGGGAAACCAAAAAGCTCCGGAACAAGCACTACGGCGACTGGCTCGCGCTTGACGCGCCGGCGGGCAGCTATAAGGGTTCCACGAGTGAAGACTTAATTGCGAGCGCGTTTTACGCGTATTCGGCCATGCTTACAGTCAAGACGGGGCGCGTTCTCGGAGAGGATGTAAGCGAATACGAGGAGCTTTACGGAAATATTGTAACAACCTTTAAAAAGCGTTTTACGGGCTTGAAAACTCAGACAGAGCACGTTCTCGCGCTGTACTTTGACCTTACGGACGATAAGCGCGGGACAGCCGACCGTCTTGCTCAAATGATAGCGGATAACGGAAATAAGCTCCAAACGGGGTTTGTCGGTACTCCGTATCTTTTGTACGCGCTGAGCGGCAACGGCCATGCGGATACAGCATACAAGCTGTTATTGCAGGAGGACTATCCGTCGTGGCTTTACGAGGTAAATCACGGCGCGACAACGGTATGGGAGCATTGGGACGGTATAAACGACGAGGGCAGAATGTGGAGCAGTGACATGAACTCGTATAATCATTATGCCTACGGTTCCGTGATGGACTGGATTTATACTGTCGCCGCAGGTATACGGGCGGATGAAAATTACCCGGGCTTTGAGCGAGCCATAATCGCGCCTGCCGCAGATAAGCGGCTCGGCTGGCTTGATGCTTCGTATGATACTCCGCGCGGTAAAATAACCTCAAAGTGGACGTATATGTCGGGCGGCGTAAGATATGAAATCACAACGCCCGTCAGGTCGGTCGCCGTGATAGACGGAAATGAATATCATATCGGTAAGGGCAGCTATATTTTTTACGGCGAAGGCTGATGCTGACAACCGGACGCCGGAAATTTGACGTCGGAAAGAATTATCGATAAAATTTAGTTCATAAAATAGCCGCTGCCGTCACTTTAATTCTTATTTGTGCCGACGCTTCAGCGGCGGAATGGAGATTTTTATGAAGCTTAATTTTGACAAAAACTGGAAATTTTATCTTGGCAATTTGGAGCCGAGAACGGAAACGGACGGCTGGGGCGGAGCCAAAGCAAGGGCGTACGACTTTGGCGCGGTCAAAATTGACCTCGACGACGGCAAATGGCGATTGCTCGACCTGCCTCATGACTTTGTTGCGGAGGGCGATTATACAAGAAATCACTCGGACGGCGGAGAAATGACAAGGATACCTGAAATGGAGAGTATCGACAGCCGCCATTTTGCGGGCGGTTCCATGGAGGGCGGCGTCGCGTGGTACAGAAAGCGTTTTGATGTGCCGTCCGATATGGAAAACAAGCGCGTATATATACATTTTGACGGTATTTACCGAAACAGCACGGTATATCTCAACGAATACTATGTCGGCTCGCATAAAAGCGGCTACACGGGCTTTTGCCTTGATATAACCGATTTTGTAAATATCGGAGGTGAAAACGTGCTTGCCGTGCGCGTTGATGCGACGGGACGCGAGGGCTGGTGGTACGAGGGCGGCGGGATTTACCGTCACGTATGGCTGGAATATAAAGAGCGCGTACATATAGCAAACGACGGCGTGTATGTGTATTCCGATATTTCGGACGATATGAAATCGGCAAGGATAAATATAGAAACGGAGCTTTTGAGCCGCTCTCTTACAGATAAAACAGTAACGCTTAAATCTGTTATTATTGACAGTGACGGTAAAACAGCGGGTGAAATATCCGGAAACGCTGAAATCAAAGCGTGGGACTGTACGGCTCTTATGCAAAGCGTTGATTTGGAGAGTATCCGTCTTTGGGATATTGACGACCCGTATCTGTATATCCTGAAAAGTGAAATTTATTCTGACGGCGTACTTATTGACGAACAGAGCGTTTCATTCGGTATACGTCATATCCGTTTTGACGTGGACAGAGGATTTTTCCTCAACGGCAGAAATGTAAAAATCAAGGGACTGTGCTGTCATCAGGATCATGCGGGGGTCGGTATAGGAGTACCCGACAGCGTGCAGGAATACAGAATAGCGCGGATGAAAAGCGTGGGCGCGAACGGATACAGGTGCGCGCATTATCCGCCCTCGCGTGAGCTTTTGGACATATGCGACCGGGCGGGTATGCTCGTTATGGACGAAACGCGCCGCATGAGCAGCTCGCCGGACGACATAGACGCGCTCAGAGCCATGGTAAAGCGTGACAGAAACCATCCGTCTGTTTTTATCCGGTGTATCGGCAATGAGGAAATATTTTCACAGAACAGACCGGAAACCGCGCGTACGACGGTTACTATGAAAATGGAGGCGCGAAAGCTCGACAAAACGCGTCCAATAATTTCCGCGGTTGTGTGCTGGGACGGCAAAGAACGGTTTGACAACGCGGCAGGCTATGTTGACGTGACAAAAAATCTTGACGTTATGGGATTTAATTACTGCCCGGCGGCATGGGACGATTATCACAGGAGGCAGCCGAAGCAGCCGTTAATTATAACCGAGGCGAGCGCGAACAGCAGTACGCGCGGCTGTTATGAAACAGACGCCGATTTGGGATATTATTATATCCTTGACCCCGACAATTATAAAAAGTGCAAAAACAACCCGAAAGCGGTCAGAAAGGATTTAGCGGAGGACGAATGGAAATACTTTGCCGAAAGAGATTATCTTTCGGGGATATTCCTTTGGACGGGTATGGACTACCGCGGCGAGCCTACTCCGCTTGTATATCCGGCGGTTTACTCGCAATTCGGTATATTTGACTACTGCGGTTTTCCAAAGGACAATTTTTATTACTATAAGAGCTGGTGGACCGACGAGCCGACGCTCCACGTGTTTCCGCACTGGAATTGGCTCGGTAAAGAGGGCGAGCCGGTAAACGTGTATTGTTACAGTAACCTTGACGAGGTTGAAATATTTGTAAACGGCAAAAGCCGCGGCAGAAAGACAATGGAGAAAAACCGGTACTTGTCTTGGGAGAATGTAGCATATGAGCCGGGCGAGCTGAGGGCGGTCGGCTACAAGGACGGTAGGGAGGTTATGGCCGACGCCGTCAGAACGACCTCCGCACCGTATGAGCTGAGGCTTATTCCGTATAAGGAAACGGTTACGGCTGCGGATGACGCGGTGATTATAAATGCGTGTGCGGTTGACAAAAACGGTGTGATTGTGCCTGACGCGGACAACGAGGTACATTTTGGAATTGAAGGCGCGGGTACGCTTTTGGGTACGGGCAACGGCAATCCCGGCAGTCACGAGAGTGAAAAGCTGCCGGTAAGGCGGCTGTTTAACGGTATGGCGCAGCTTTTGATTAAGCCGGAGGGCAGGGGCAATATTGAAATTACAGCATCGGCAAACGGAATGAAGAACGGCAGAAGTACTGTAAAAATACAATAATACCGTGTAGACTGAAAGGAAGTAACGGATATGATTGAATTAAAAGACGCTGAAATTTTTGATATAACCGATTTTGGCGCGGTAAGCGGCGATAAAACCGTCAGTACTAAGGCGATACAGAGAGCGGTGGACATGTGTGTAAAGGGCGGCGTGGTGTATATTCCGAGAGGTAAATTTGTCACGGGCGCGCTGTATCTGAAAAGCGACATGACCCTGTATCTGGAGGAGGGCGCTCGGTTGGAGGGCAGCGGCGACGTTAATGATTTTCCGATTATGGGTTATCCGTACGAGGGTATTGACCAATTGTGCTACGCGAGTCTTATAAATACCGACGGCGCGCCGCATAAAAATATAACCGTTGAGGGAAACGGAGTTATTGACGCGAACGGAAAGGCGTTGTTTACCGCCGAAATGAAAACCGAGAACACGGTAAAGCGCGGCAGGGCGGTATGTATCAGAAATACGGACGGCGTAACGATACGCGGAGTGACTATACGTCAATCTCCGGCATGGTGTCTGCACTTGCTTTACTGCGGGAACGTACTGATTGACGACGTTAAAATACACGGTAAGTATGACGAGAGGGGCGTCAGGTACGGAATTCACAACTGCGACGGTATTGACATTGACTCTTGCAAGGATGTTGTAATTCGGAATTCGTTTATTGCGAGTCAGGATGATTGTATAGCGGTAAAGTCCGGAAAAAATGAAGAAGGACGCAGGGTGGGGATACCGTCGGAAAACATAAAAATTACACGCTGTAAATTCTCAGAGGGCTTTGGCGTCGCGGTGGGCAGTGAGATGTCGGGAGGAGTAAAAAATGTACGCGTTAGCGACTGCGCGTTTGAGGACAGTTATAGTATAGCGAGTGTAAAAGCGACGCGCGGACGGGGTAATGCTGTGGAGAACATAGTGTATGAAAACTGTACTCTTGTGAATAACAGTACGGAGTACTCGGACTGCCTCTGGTTCCGCGGCGGACTGTATATCGACGCCTTTTACAGCATCGCAGACGCGGATATGGACGTTGACAGGGCGGAACCGTTTGATGAAACAACGCCGGTGTTCAGGGATATAACGTTCCGTAACATAGATATTAAAACCGCTGCGGGAAACGCTGTGTATCTTGCGGGACTTCCTGAGGCTCCGCTTGAGAATATAACTCTTGAAAATGTAAAAGCCCATGGCAAATACGGCATGAAGGCGTATAACATAAATGGTCTGACGCTTAATAATGTAAGCGTGACAACGGATGAGGGAGAGGAAAGAGTTCTAAAAAATGTAATTGAAAAGTAATAAGAAAGGAAATTTATGTGATTATATTCCTTATATTTCAGCAAGAAAATAATAAAATATCATCACATTTTTCCCGCTTGAGAAAAATGTGATGATATTTGTACCCAATAAAATAACGATATAATCATAAGCTCTTCGTTTATGGCCATATCCGGTTCCATACCTTTAATATCGTTACTCAATCTGCAGTCTGCGTCCGCTGCCTTGGATATTATTCCGCTTAGGGAGCGTCAGCGTAAGAACTCCGTTATCGTATTTCGCCTTAATCTCATCGGCGTTTACGTCGGACAAGTCAAAGCTTCTGCTGTATGAGCCGTAGGAGCGCTCGCAGCGGATGTACTTGCCATGATTATCCTTATCCTCGTGCTCGGAATGTCTTTCGGCGCTCAGCGTCAGAGTATTGCCGTTGATATCAATATGAATATCGTCCCTTGAGAAGCCCGGGAGATCTGTTTCGAGCTTGTAGCAATCGCCCTCGTCGGTTATATCCGTTTTGAACTCGTCAAAGGAGCCGGAATTGAAAAATTCAAAAGGATTGCCGAAAAAGCTTCTCTCGAATTCGTCCATTTCACGGAACGGATTGTAGTTAGCGAGTGAGTTTCTGTTTCTGCGGTTTAGCATAATAATTACCTCCGGTTTAATAAATTAAATTTTTAATCCGAATTTTATTACGCGCCGGTTAATGGATTAACAGGTTGCCGGTCGTTGCAATAAATAGCACATTACAATCACTTTCTTTCCTTTTGATAATTATATTATATACCGTAATTGTTAAAAAATCTCATTAAAAATATTAAAAATTTGTGAATTTTGGCGCTTTCGAGACTAGAGCGCCAAAATTATAATAAAGTGCGGAAGAGAGAAATAAAAATGATAAAATATTACATAAGCCGCGGTAATCGTCATGATTTTTGATAAGAAATACTTTGGCGCGGAAAAAGATTTTTACTTTAAATTTATATTTGCGTAAAAAAATAAACCCGAGAATTAACGCCTCAGGTTCATTTTGTGAAACAACTGTTTACATGTCAGAAAAGATTTTCCTCAGCCATGCTCGCGAACGCCTTCAGCTTTTCCAAAGTATTGCAGCCCGTGCCGCGGTCAAGAATAATCTGCTGCTCTCTGACAGGCAGCGAGTTAAAATATTGCATAGCCTCGCGGTCGTTCGATATAAGTCTGCTGAGACTGTCGTATTCCGTTTCCATAAAAATACCTCCGTAAAAAAATTTCCGTGCATAGTGTATGCCGCGGGAAGCATTTTCATTCGTTTTATAAATCCGCGTACTTTGCCGCAGAGGAAGTCTTTTTTACAGGAAGGCTGCCGAGTATAAGCAGTGACAGCGGCGGAATTTTACGTATTATAAATTTTGATGCAAGGAGCGGCAGTATAATTCCCGCCGCAAGCACAAGCGCGCACGCAACAGGCGCCGGTACGGAAGTATACGCGAGCGATATACCCATAAGCCCGGACACAAGAAACGGCGCGTGCAGCAGGTATATGTCATAGGAATAGCTACCGAGATATTTGAAAAACGCAGATATTTTCACGGTTTGTAAAAGCCGCGCGCACCCGCAGACGGTGATTATTCCCGATACAGAACAGATTATACGTATCATGTACAGCGCCGCGCGCACAGTACCGTCCGGCATGTCGGTAATATAAAAATAACTGTACACACAGTTTGTACACACAAACACAGCCGCGCATATAACAAGTCCGCGCGCGGATATTCCGTTTACTTCACTGCTCTCGCTGCGCAGCAGCCGCGCGAGCGAAAAAAATACAAGATCCCCGGCGGTGTAATTCAGTATACCGGGATAGTGAATAAACGCCTTTGACAGATACAGCGCCGTAAAAACTGCAACTGCCGGCAGTGATTTTGTTATTTTAGGGAACAGTATGTTAACTGTGAACACGATAAACAGAGAGTATACAAACCACAGATGCTGGTCGGCGTGACCGGAGTACGTCATGATTTGAAACAGAGCGTCTGACGGCGGGACCGACGTATAGCCTCCGCTCTCAAGCACGCGCGCGAACACGTCAGCGCGCAGAGCGAGATTTATGAATATGTACGCGAACGCGGAAAGAGTCAGGTATGGAACAAGTAAAAGCCGCGCTTTGTCAAGGATAAACCGTACCTTTGAGGCGTGTCCGCCAAGTCCGCGCTCAAAAAGCCAGCCGGACAGAAAGAAAAACAGCGGCATATGCAGATTATAAATAAATATCCATATAAACGCCGCTGCCGTGCCGCTTTCGCGTATCTGCGGAACAAGCGTGTGCGCGAATACAACCAGTATAATCGCCGCGCCCTTGGCAATATCAATCCAGTCAAGACGCTTTTCCATTACAAATCACCCCGCAATGTTACATATATATTATTATATATTTACAATATATGTTTTGTCAAGAGAGGGTTTTTGTAATTTCACGTGAATCTAACTCAGTAACAAGGTTGTAATATTTACCTGTTTTGGAACAATAAACACAACATTTTTTACATATTGTGTAAAAATTTTACTATAAATATAACTTTTTAGCAGCTAAAATGGGTTCAAAAGCGCTTATGTTACAACAATATTTCAAAAGTGGATTCACGTGGGACCCCTCAAGTAACTATTGACAGAAGGGCGCCTATATGATATAATTTTAATTGGTATGCGGACTGTTTTACAGCGATACCAATAATAGCTTATAGAGGGCAGTAAAATGGATATAAAAGAGGCTTATACACTTATCGGCGGAGATTATTCCGGCGTACTCGGACGTTTCGGCAAGACTGAACTGGTGTACAAATTCGCGAAAAAATTTTCGGACGACCCAAGCTACAAAAGCCTTTGCGCTTCTCTCGACGCGAAGGACTACGGCGAGGCTTTACGCGCCGCGCATACGCTAAAGGGCGTCTGCGCAAATCTCGGACTGACAAAGCTCTGTGAAGCGTCCTCGCTTGTCACTGAGGAGCTGAGAGCAGGACGGACGGACAAACTTGACGAGCTCATGCCGACAGTGGCGGCGGAATATAATAAGGCTGTCAGCGCTCTGCGCGACGCCGAATGAGAAGGTGTAAAGATAAATACGGAGCGTAAGTTATGGAAAATAAAAAAACATTCTATGAAAATAAACGTCCGCTTATTCTGATAGTGGATGATTCGGAGATTAACCGCGAGATACTGGCGGATATGCTTGGGGACGGTTTTGAAATACTTCAGGCTGAAAACGGCGTGGAGGCTGTGGGAATACTTAAACGGCGCACCACCGATATTGAGCTTGTCATGCTTGACATGGTGATGCCCGAGATGGACGGATTTGAGGTACTTGCGGTGATGAATAAATATCACTGGATTGACTCGATTCCGGTAATTATGATTTCTGTTGAAACCTCGGAGTCGTGTATCGAGAGAGCGTACGACATGGGAATTACAGAGTACATACGCCGTCCGTTTGACACCGCGACGGTACGTCAGCGCGTTCAGAATACCATTCTTCTGTACGCGAAACAGAGAAGGCTTGTCGGAATGGTTACGGATCAGATATACGAGAAAGAAAAGAACAATGACCTCATGATAAATATTCTGAGCCACATTGTCGAATTCCGTAACGGCGAGAGCGGTCTGCACGTTCTGCACATTCATACTATTACTGAAATGCTTTTAAATCAGCTTGTGGAGAAATACGATAATGTTGAGCTTACACGCGAGGAAATCGCTCTTGTAAGCAATGCGTCGGCGCTGCATGACATAGGCAAAATCGCGATACCTGCGGAAATACTGAATAAACCCGGACGTCTTACGCCGGAGGAGTTTGAAATAATGAAGACTCACTCGGCTGTCGGCGCGGACATGCTCTCTCAGCTGTCGTTTTACCAGGACGAGCCGCTTGTGAAAATTGCTTACGAAATATGCCGCTACCACCATGAGCGCTATGACGGCAGAGGCTATCCGGACGGCTTAAAGGGAGATGAAATTCCGCTGTCGGCGCAGATTGTTTCCATAGCGGACGTATATGACGCGCTTACAAGCGAGCGCGTGTATAAGAGCGCTTATTCGCATGACGAGGCTATGAGAATGATAAAAAACGGCGAGTGCGGGGCGTTTAATCCGATACTTTTGGATTGTTTGGATGATATTTCCGATAAGCTGAAAAAGGAAATGAAGGTCAATTCAATAAGCCATGTAAACCGCCGAGAGCTGCAGCGTGTGACCGGAGAAATGTTCAGTAAAAACGAGATAACCGTATCGGAGCAGCTGGCTGAAATGGAAAGAAGGAAATACGATTTTTTTCAATCGGTTTCACATGAGCTGCAATTTGACTTTATTTCCGACCCGCGTATGGTGATTGTGCCGGAGCATACGGCAAAAAAGCTTGATTTGCCGGAAAACATAGTTGACCCTATAAATAACGCGCGGGTACGCGAGGTAATGAAGGAATCGGATATGCGCGAGCTTGCGAAAAGACTTCGCAGCGCCAACCGATACAATCCCTGCGTGGAGTATGAATGTGACATTAACTTCCCTGACGGCGAAAGACATGTAACGCTTATCTGCCGTGCGATGTGGTCGCAGGAAGCTCCGCCTGTGTACATAGGAGCGGTGGGAATAGTGAGGGACTGTACGTCTGACAAGAAGTAACGTGAGGAAATATCTATGAAAAATACGGATAATAACGCTGCCGCGAAAGTGGGCGGCAAGCCTGTAAAGGAAATTCTGATAACCGCCGTCATCGCGCTTTTTTGCGCGGTGGCGGTTATTGTGTTTTATAAAACTCTGAACAGTCAGCTCTATAAAGAACGCGCGTACAATTTAAATCAGATTATAGAAAAGGTTGAGTACTCCATGAGTACCGTATTTAATTATCAGTGGGAGAGAGTCAAATACAGCGCCAACCGTCTTGCGAGCGTCAAACCGCAGGGCAAAAGCAAGCTTGCCGAAACGCTTAAAAGCATAGAAATGGATATGAATTTGGACGACTTGTCACTGTACGCTTTTGACGAGGAGGGACATTATTATACCTCCGACGGTCAGACGGGCCTGTGGGATTACCTTTCGGCGTTGACGGAGGACACTCCGGATAAACAGGTATTTATAAGGAACAACTCCAATATAAGCGACAAGGAAAGAGCGGTGTTTTTGCTGAGAGCGCCGCAGAGCGTTGACATAGGAACAGGAGCGCCGATAACACATATGGCCATAGCGCGTGAGATGGAAACCTTTGCCTCAACCTTTGCCGTATCGAATTTTCAGGGACAGGGAGTTACATATATTATAAATCCTAACGGTACGAAGGTGTACCAGCAAAGCTCGGAGAACGCGCCGGTGGACGCGTACAATGTACTTCAGGGACTGCAGGATATGGTTTTCCTGCACGGCGCGTCGCTTGATACACTGAAAAACGATATAAAGGAGGAAAAGACGGGAAGTCTTGAATTGAAAAAGGGTAACGAAAATTACTTTTTGTCATACCGTACGGTGACTGATAATGACTGGTACATACTTTTATTTGTCCCAACGAGCGTGTTGAGCGCCAACACGGATAATTTTGCGTGTAATATAGTTTTGTTCATGAGTATAGTTTCGCTGTCCATCATACTTCTTGTTTCATATATCATATACAGCATCACAAATAATACAATAAGACGGCAGAGAGAAATTCAGATTAAGCTGCAGGAAACAGTAAAACAGGCGGACAAGGCGAATAAGGCGAAGAGCGAATTTTTGTCGCACATGTCGCACGACATCAGAACCCCTATAAACGGCATAATGGGTATGACAAAAATCGCCAGGAGCAATACAAACGACGTGCCGCGGGTAGAGGACTGCCTTGAAAAAATTTCCAATTCGTCAAATCATTTGCTGTCGCTGATAAACGACGTGCTTGAAATGTCGCGTATAGAGAGCGGAAAAACAATTGTCAATAATGTTCTGTTCAACATGACAGACCTGCTTAACGAGTGTACGTCGCTGGTAGAAAATCAGGCTAATGAAAAGAGCCTTATATTTAATAAGAATTACAGCGATATGGAGCATACAAGAGTAATTGGCGATAACCTGCATTTGCGTCAGATACTCGTAAATATTCTGAGTAATGCCGTGAAGTTTACCCCGCTGGAGGGTACTATAACCATCAGCGCGGAGGAAATAGGCTTTGAACAGGGCAAAGCGATTTACCGTTTTAAGGTTGACGATACCGGAATAGGCATGAGCGCCGAATTTCTGGAGCGTGTGTTTGAGCCGTTCGCGCAGGAGAGTAACTCGGCAAGAACGGAATATCAGGGTACAGGACTTGGTATGGCGATAGTACGCGAGCTTGTAAGCATAATGGGCGGTGAAATAAATGTCGAAAGCGAGCTTGGCAAGGGCAGCAGCATAACGATTATTCTCAGCTTTACGGTTAATGAAACAAGCGAAGAAAAAACCGACGCGGATAATGACAGATATAATCTGTCGGGCATGAAGGTACTGCTTGTCGAGGACAATCAGCTGAACCGTGAAATAGCGGAATACATGCTTGAGGAACGCGATATAAATTATGTCAGCGCGGGTAACGGACAGGAGGCTCTTGAGATATTTAAAAAGTCGCGGGTAAACGAGTTTGACGCGCTGATTATGGACGTTATGATGCCGGTCATGGACGGTCTGGAGGCTACGAAAGCGATACGCGCGCTTGAGCGTACCGACGCGGACGTGCCGATTATAGCGATGACCGCGAACGCTTACGCCGAGGACACGAAAAAGATTTTGGAGGCGGGAATGAACGAGCATCTGACAAAGCCGGTTGATGAGAACAAGCTGTATGCAATGCTTGACAAATACAGAAGGAGGACAACCACATGAAAAAGAGGCGCGGAGCTTTATCCGGACTTATATCGCTTGCCGTAACGGCGCAGCTTTTGTCAGGCTGCGGTATTACACAGATTGGACACAAGCCGTTGAAGCTGACCCTGACAACGAATAACATGACGCCGCTTGTTGATGCGATAAAGGAAAAATTTCCGGAAATAAATCTTGACATAGAGTATTACTGCGGACCGGATGCCGGCGGTTATATAGCGGAGCAGCTTGAAAAGGGAGATATGCCGGATATACTGTTCTCACCGATTGCGCATGACAGTGATATACAGAAACAGTACCTTATGGATATATCCGGCTATGATTTTGTACAGGATTTCGACTTGTTCATACTCGACCAGCACGCGATTGGCGGGAGAGTGTACGAGCTGCCCGTAACCTACAGCGTGCGCGCAATCGCCTATAATAAAACGCTGTTTGAGAAGCACGGCTGGACGCGCCCGTCAAGTCATGGGGAGCTTGTGGAGCTTGTAAAGCGGATAAAAAGCGAAACGGATATAACTCCGATAACGTTCAGCGGAATATACACGGAAAGCTATTTTAATATTTTGACAACGCTCGCGCAGTGCGATTTCCTGTTCACGCCGGCCGGCACGGTATGGGAAACTAATTTTAAAGCCGGCAGCGCGTCGGCTCAGGAGGGAATGAGGACGGGAATAGAGCTTTTGCAGGAGGTTATCGACGCGGGCGCGTTTTCGCCGCGGTCGGCTGAATATGACGACGATGCGGCGTATGAGCAGCTCACCTCCGGTAATGCGGCAATGTCAATAGCGATGGTGGGACAGTCCTCTCTTATGGAAATGGCGGAGGAAAAAAATATCGAGATAGGCTATATCCCGTTTTACGGAGAAAAGGATTATAACAGGCTTTTGTCAAGCTTGGCCGGAATGTATTTTGGTCTTAGCGCAGATCTTCCCCAAAATAAGGAAAAGCTGAAGGACGCACTGAAAATAGCGCGCTTTCTCAGTACCGAGGAGGGTCAGACGCTTGTTAAAACCAACGAGTCGGATATACTTACTGTAAATTCAGAAAATAACGGAAATAATTCGGAGGCTTACGAGGAAATAGCGGATGAAATAAAGAACGGCTATATTGCGTCGCTCTTGTACAGCGGATATGAGGACGTTATTATTCCCGTGGGTGAGGAAATAAAAAAAGCCATGCTGAGCGGCGGCTCTCTGGAAAATGTAACGGCGGTTATGGACAGCGCAAAGCAAAGCGCGATTGCGCACAGTAACGATACGGTGTACGGAAGTATAGACAGAGATATGACGCATGAGGAAACCGTGCAGTTGTTTGCCGATATTATGCGGGATAAGGGACTGGGCGATATTGCGCTTGTATCCTCAGGAGGCATGAGCGGCGGAGTTAAAAATCAGACGGGAGTAAACGGTCGGTTGTACGCGGGGGATATTACAACGGACAACTGTAATATAATACTGCCCGCTCTCGGCGACGGTAATCTGAAAAAACTCAGGCTCACCGGAAACTCAATAAAAGAGCTTATAGAAAGCGGCAGACATATAACCGATGATGACGGAAAAACGGGGGAGTTCAAGTATTATGCGTCGGGAATTGACGTAAGCTCCTTAAGAGGAAAAAAGCGTATAAAAAACAGCGGCGGCGCCGAGCTTGATATGGACGCCGAATATGATGTTATAATGGTCGAGGGTGATTTTGACTCCTCTTTAAAAGCGGAGGATACAGAAGTAAGCGTAACCGATTTATGGATTGATTATCTGAAAATAAACAGTCCGGTGACGGTTCGGGATGATGAATAAATATAAAAAAGGTATACCGCCGCGAGCGAGTATACCTTTTATTTTGCTGTCAGCCATTGTAGGCGTCAATCATGATTTGCTCAATTTCTTTTACAAGCGGAAGCTTAGGGTTGGCGGTGGTGCACTGATCCTCGAAAGCCTTGTTCGCTATATCCGGGACGTTTCTCATATAGGTTTCCTTATCGATACCGCACTGTGCAAAGCTTTCCGGTTCGTTGACCTCTTTCATAAGCTCGCGTACAGCCTTTATAAGATTTTCAACGCCCTCCTTTGTATTTTTTGCCGGCAGTCCCAAAAAAGCCGCTATTTCAGCGTATTTCTCGTCAGCGATAAATTTGTTGTACTTAGGGAAAGAAACAAATTTTGACGGAGTTTCCGCGTTGTACTTTATTACATACGGCAACAGCGCCGCGTTTGCGCGTCCGTGAGGTATATGGTATTCGCCGCCGATTTTGTGCGCTATCGAGTGGTTTAGTCCGAGGAATGCGTTTGTGAACGCCATACCCGCGATACAGCTCGCGTTGTGCATTTTTTCGCGCGCCTCGGCGTCCTCCGCGCCGTTTTTGTACGCTCTGGGCAGGTACTTGAATACAAGCTGTATAGCTTTCATGGCAAGACCGTCGGTGTAATCCGACGCCATTACCGACACATACGCCTCAATAGCGTGCGTGAGTACGTCAAGACCTGTATCCGCGGTCGCGCTTTTTGGCAGCGACATGACGAACTGCGGGTCTATAATAGCGACGTTCGGCGTAAGCTCATAGTCGGACAGAGGGTACTTCATATTGTTTTTCTTGTCCGATATGACCGCAAAGCTCGTCACCTCCGAGCCTGTACCCGAGGTGGTCGGGATAGCCACAAGCCGCGCCTTGTTACTCATTTTCGGGAATTTGAACGCGCGCTTTCTTATATCAAGGAAACGAAGACGAAGCGAATTGAAGTCAACGTCAGGGTGTTCGTAAAATAGCCACATACCCTTTGCCGCGTCCATAGCGCTACCGCCGCCGAGAGCTATTATAACATCCGGCTTGAATTCGTCCATCATTTTAGCTCCCGCCCACACTGTTTCTATCGACGGATCCGGCTCAACATCCGAAAAAATCTCGCAGTGTACATGCTCCTCTCTCTTTCTGAGATAATACAAAATCTTATCCACGTATCCGAGAGAAACCATACCGGGGTCGGTTACTATAAACGCACGGCTTATGTCCGGCATTTTCTCAAGGTACTGAATAGAATTATTTTCAAAATAAATCTTGTCCGGAACCTTGAACCACTGCATATTTACCCTCCTCTTTGCAACTCTCTTTTGATTTATAAGATTTATGGTTGTGACATTGCCGCTTACGCTGTTGCCGCCGTAGCTGCCGCATCCGAGCGTCAGCGATGGCATGTTTGTATTGTATATATCTCCTATCGCGCCGTGTGAGGACGGCGAGTTTACGATAAGACGGCTCGCTTTCATGGCGTCGGCGAACTTCTGTATAACGGTCTCGTCCCGCGCGTGAATGACAGCGCTATGTCCCATACCGTGGAACATAACCATTTCCTCGGCCCTGTCAATACCCTCCTCGGCGGAGTCCGCGATGAAGTATGCCAGTACAGGACTAAGCTTTTCACGTGACAACGGGTATTCGGGACCCACTCCGTCCAGCCTTGCGAGCAGTATCTTTGTGTCCTCAGGTACTCTTACGCCTGCCTGCTCGGCAATAAAGTACGCGCTTTTTCCGACAATTTCAGGATTTACAGCGCCCTTTTCACTGTTTATGCAGTAATCGCTGACTCTTTGGATTTCCTCGTCCTTAAGGAAATAACAGCCGTACTTTTTCATAAGTCTTTCAAATTTGGACGCGATAGACCTATCAACTATGGCCGCCTGCTCCGACGCGCAAATCATACCGTTATCAAAGGTCTTTGACAGTATAAGGTCGTTGACGGCCTGTTCCAGATCCGCGCTTTTGTGTATATAACAAGGTACGTTTCCGGGACCCACACCGAGCGCGGGCTTGCCGGTTGAGTATGCCGCCCTTACCATGGAACTGCCGCCCGTAGCGAGTACGGTAGCCACTCCGGGGTGGTTCATGAGGGCGTTTGTAGCCTCAATCGACGGATACTCAATCCACTGTATGCAGTTTTCGGGCGCTCCCGCGGCGACAGCCGCATCCAGCACAATCTGCGCCGCCGCCGCGCTGCACTTTTGCGCGCCGGGGTGAAAACCGAAAATTATCGGATTTCTCGCCTTTATGCTTATGAGCGACTTAAACAAAGTGGTCGAGGTCGGATTTGTGACCGGCGTAACGCCGCAGACCACTCCGACAGGCTCCGCGATTATCTCATAGTCCTCCAGGTCGTTTTCGGCGATAACGCCGACTGTTTTCTCCTTTTTTATGGAATGGTAAATATATTCCGTAGCAAACATGTTTTTTGTGATTTTATCCTCATATACGCCTCTGCCGGTTTCCTCGACAGCCATTTTGGCAAGCTCCATGTGCTTGTCAAGTCCCGCGAGGGTCATAGCCTTGACAATGGCGTCAACCTGCTCCTGGTCAAGCTTCATGAACTCCCGCAAAGCTTTTTGCGCCTTTTCTACATAGCCGTTAATCATTTCCGGAACATTTACTTCTGCCATATTACATCCTCCTGACTCCAAAGATTGATAATTTTTTGTCAATCTTATTATACACATATTATATGAGATTGTTAAACATTTGTCAATTACTTTTTTGCTTTTATATAATTATTTGTTGATACTATATAAAAAATGTATTGATTAAATTGTTTTTTTTATGAATTCATATAATGTCAGGACGTATTTTGTACAGTAAATCATGCCCGTTTTCGGCGACAAGCTCATAATTACTGTTAATAATGTTCAGGAATTGTCTGCTCTTAACAATGCTTATATTATGAATAATAACCCATTTGGGGGGATTGTCGGTCATCATTTCATTTATCTGTCTGCCGAATTCGGGATAATTAGCCGCCCATGACTCCTGCAGTGTGAATATATTGAAACAGGGCATTATATCGGCGTACAGAAACCACGCCGCGGAAACATCGTACCCGAACACACTGTCGCGCTCGTCCTCGGGAATAAGACTCGTAAATTCCTTAGCGCTCAGATATATGCTTGAGCGGTCAGCGTCGCTTTTAGCGGCGCGCTGTTTATATACCAAATTTACGTACGTCGCGGTATTGGAGGGTAAGGAAACAAAGTACATGCTCAAGGGAAATATCATAGCGATACATAAAATGACGGAAAATGGGCGTATTTTACGTCCGATTATTCTGAAGAACATCGCGCAGTACAGTGTTATAAGAGGGAGCAGGGAGGTATAGTAATGCGTATAGCTGAAACCAAGCAGAAGGGGTATAAGGGAGAATACCGACAGAGTTGTCAGCAGCGACGCGGTTTTCGCTCCTATACGCCTTGCAAATAGCGGCGGAAGTATAATCAGAGCAAGCGCCGGCATTATCCATTTGATAAGAGTGAAAAGCTCAGGGGTGTTTTTTTCCGTAGCGCCCGCGGTCGCGTACAGAAAGTTAAATACAAAGGTAGCGAACAGCATTTCCGACAGATTGCCCCGTATCAGGAAAAACAGACATATAGGTACGGCTATAAGCGTTATTCCCAGCAAAAAGAAGGATAGATTTATAAACGCCTCTTTTATATGTTCGTTTGTAAAGTCTGTCAGCAGCGCGACAAATACAATGGCGCATATCATCAGGCCGTTATTGACGCGTATAAAAGCGCATATGCCAAAGCATATTCCGTACAGCAGCATATACCTTCTCGGGTGCGCCTTATTGCGTCCCGCGCGCATAAATCTCGCGGCGGGGTATATCGACGCGAAACAGGGCAGGAGGCAGTATTCCTCGCTGAGATTTCCATCGCTTATTGTAGCCGCGAAGGCAAGCGCTGTAATGACGACGCAGATAACCGAGCGTATTGTTCCGGTAAACTGTCTTGCAGTCTTGTACATAAGTACTGACGCAAAGGACAAATTCAGACATTGCAGAATAAAAATTCCCGTACGCGAGCCGGTCATGGCGTAGCCGAGCGCGTTTATATAAAACAGCAGCGGTCCCTTGTGGTCAAAATAATCTGTATATACATTCTTCCCGAGAGTAATCGCCTTGCCGATAAGTATGAATATACCGGAGTCGCCGTCGCAAAGCTCCGTGTAAAGAGGGCTTGTCGAGGCGGAAAACAGCAGAAGAAACGCTGTACAGAACAGAAAGAATACTGAGTATATGGCGTGGTTTATATTCAGCTTGTTTTTTATATTAGCCCATACATTACCAAAAGAAAAATTCATTTAATCGCTCCTCCGTAGTCAGTCTGTATTTTTATATAATAGCATAGTAAATAAACATATTCAATTTTAGCAATATTACATTTTTATAAAAAAATAATAACAAACACGTCGATAATAATAAACACGTCCGCTATAAAAGCGGATAAAAAAAGAGGGCGCTACCCTCTTTCCGCAGAATTATTCACCGACGATATTTTTTGCGCAAGACCCGTAAAGCGCTGATTAAACTGATTGTTTTGAGTCATATTTCTTATGGTTTTCTCGCTGCCGACAAGCACCGCCATATCCCTTGCGCGTGTTATCGCCGTGTAGAACAGGTTACGGCTCATAAGCATCGGCGCGAACGAGCATACCGGCATAATTACAATGGGAAATTCGCTGCCCTGACTTTTATGCACGGTTATTGCGTAGGCCAGCTCAAGCTCGTCAAGCTCCGAAAACGGGTATTCGACACGCTTGTCCTCGTCAAATATTACTGTCATGTACTTATCTCGCGCGTGTATACTCTCGATAATACCCATATCGCCGTTAAAAATACCGGTACCTTTATCCCCGCCGTCACGCGTGTACGGCATGTCGTAGTTATTTTTGGTCTGCATTATCTTGTCGCCGGTACGAAAAACCGTATTTCCGTAGGCGTATTGCGGACGCTGCTCGTCATACGGATTTATGTGCGACTGTAAAAGCTTATTAAGCGCAACGGTACCGGCGGAGCCTTTTTTGGTAGGGGAAAGTATTTGTATTGAGGAAACGGGATTGACGCCGTAGCTTTTCGGCAGACGGTTTTTAAATAAATCCACAACCGTGTACGCGCTTTCCTGCGGACTTTTACGCCGCAGAAAGAAAAAGTCGCCGGTTTTGTCCGAGAGATACGGCATTTCACCTCTGTTTATCCTGTGCGCGTTTACAATAATAAGACTTTCCTCCGCCTGACGGAATATTTTGTTCAGCTGAATTACAGGCGCTGCTCCGCTTTCGATTATATCGTGCAACACGTTTCCGGGCCCCACTGAGGGGAGCTGGTCGGCGTCGCCGGACAATATAAGCCCGGCGCCGCGTTTTACGGCTTTCAGGAATGAGGACATGAGATTTACGTCAATCATGCTGACCTCGTCAAGTATTATCACGTCCGCCGTAAGCGGAGACTGCTCGTTATGCGCGAATATATTATAGCCCTCGGAGGAACGCTGGGTACCGAGAAGGCGGTGTATGGTCTTAGCCTCGCGGCCCGTAACCTGGCTCAGACGCTTGGCGGCGCGGCCCGTAGGAGCGGCAAGCGCGACTGAAAGCTTCAGACTGTCCAAAAGGCGTATGATGGTGTTGATAGTAGTGGTCTTACCCGTACCCGGACCTCCGGTCAGTACCATGCAGCCCACGGACAGAGCGGTGACTGCCGCGCTGCGCTGCTGAGGGGCGAGACGTATGTCCGAGCTTTTCTCAAAATCATCGACGGCTGTTTCCGCTTCCGCCTCGGTCATTGTGAATTTCTGCGTGCTTCGCGACATGGCGACAAGTCTGCGGGCTATGTAATACTCCGCCTCGTAGTACTCATACAGATAGTACGCCTCTTCACCGTCCGCGCTGCCGCAGAACAGCTTGTGCTCGCCGATAAGCTCCGCCGCCGCCGCTGCCGCCTCGTCCTCCTCGACCTTGAGATTGTAGGCGGTATGCTCAAGCAAAACCGACTTCGGCAGATATACGTGACCGCTTGTAAACGCCGCGTCGCGCAGTATATATTGTATTCCCGACTTAATCCTAAGCATACTGTTCCGCGGTATACCCATATTGAAGGCAATCATGTCGGAGGTATTAAAGGATACTCCGTCCACGGTATCGGAGAGTATATACGGGTTCTGCTTTATCAAAGATACCGAGTTCGCGCCGAGAGCGTTATGTATTTTAACTGCCGTGCTCGCGGAAATATTGTACTGTCGGAGAAACATTACTATATTTCTTGTGGATTGCAGCTCGCTGAATGCCGCTCCTATTTTAAGGGCCTTTTCGCGGCTGATACCCTTTACCTCGGAAAGCTTTTGCGGCTCCGACAGCATAATTTGCAATACGTCGCAGCCAAAGCGGCGCACGAGCTTTTCAGCCGTAGCCGCGCGTATACCGGGTACAATTCCCGAACCGAGATAACGCAGTATGGACTCCTCGTCGGAGGGGAGTACTGTTTCATAATATTCCGTCTTGAACTGCTCGCCGTAATCGGGGTGGGTAATCCACTCGCCCGACAGCGCGACGCTTTCGCCCTCGCTTATAAACGGCATATAACCTGTCGCGGTAAACAGTCCCTCGTTGGGACTGTCAATACCGCATACGGTATAGCCGTTATCGGGATTTGAATATATAATTTCATCAACTGTTCCTGTTATAGTTATTATATTGCTCATTATTTGTCCTTTACGGCAATAATGCCGTCTGAAATTCCGTTTATTTCCGCTCCCGCGCGGATAAGCTGTTCCAGATACCGTATATGAGTATCGGTTATTTTCTCGCCTATGTATATAGCGGGTACGCCCGGAGGGTAGGGTACAACCGTCGATGCGGATATACGTCCCGCCGCTTTGTCAAGCGGTACGCCGCGCCGCGGACCGTAGAATACCGGCTGAGGGTCAAGCGTTTGAGCGCAGAAGGGCGGCGGCGGATTGTTAACTGCCCGCGCGCGCTTTTTTGCCGCGCGTACAATGCCTCTGAGCGCGTCAAAAAGCGTGTCAAAATCCTCCTGTATATTGAAGGGCGCAGCGATAAGAACAATGTTGTAAAGGTCGGACATTTCAACGTCAATACCCTTGTCCGACAGCTTTTCGGCTACTTCCGGGCCGGTAAGCTCATACGCCGAAAAATTCAGTACAATCCGCGTTATATCGTCGTTGTCCATAACTCCTATACCTATATCGGACATACTTGCTCTGAAATCACCGCACATTTCGCACACATTCTGCCAGCCGCCGCCGTCCGACAGCTCCGCGCGCGCTGTGTCCGCCGACGCGGCTATCACGTATGACGGGCTTGAGGACTGGAACATTGTAAGCGCTGTTTTACAGCGCTCACGGTCAATAAGCTGACCGTTAAGGTGCATATATGCCGCGCCGGTAAGAGCGTTCAGGGTTTTGTGGGCGCTCTGACATACCGCGTCGGCGTATTTTACCGCGGTTTCGGGAAATATACCGCCGGCGGCAAAATGAGCGCCGTGCGCCTCGTCGACGAGCAGCGGTATACCCCTGCTGTGACATATACGGGCGGCGTACCTTATGTCAGAACATACTCCGTAATAATTAGGCGAGGTAATAAGCACAGCGCCCGTATCGGCGTCAATCATATCCGAAGAGATGACGGTTTTTGTCGGCACAAAAAAATCGCCGTTAAATTCTTTGGGTATAAATCTGATTTTAATACCGAGCAGCGCGCAGGTATTAATGACGCTTTTATGACAGTCCGCCGCCGCGAGCAGGGCGTCGCCGGGACGCGTCGCGCCGCATATCATGGCCTGTATAGCAGCGGTGGAACCGCCGGTCAGAATATAGCTTTCCTCGCTGCCGTACAGCGCCGACAGCAGTCTTTGCGCCTCCGACACGTACAGCCCTCCGTTATAAAGATTTTCGGTTTCGGCAAGCTCCGTTACGTCAAGCGACAGCAAATCGCGCTTTAATCCGCGTCCGTTTTTATGCCCGGGCATGGCGAAGGATATTCTGTTTTTCGCGCGGTATGCGACAAGTCTTTCATACAGCGGGGCAGTCATGGCAATCACTCCCGAAAATTTATCTCAAGCAATATTATATAAAATTTTTTCGAATATGTAAAGTAAATATTGAAACGCGGAATTGAAAAATGAGAAAAAATATGGTATGATATATGATATAACATAACAAAATAAACGGGGGAATAAAAAAAATGCTTATAGGAATAATAACCGCTATGGATATGGAGGCGGACATGCTGAGGGAGCTTATGAACGACGCGCGCGCGGAAAGGATAAGCTCCATAGATTTTTACCGGGGACAGCTAAGCGGCAGGGAAACGGTTGCGGCGGTCGCGGGAGTGGGCAAGGTGAACGCGGCGGTATGCGCACAGACCATGATACTGAAATATTCGCCAGATATAATAATAAATGTCGGCATAGCGGGCGGACTTGCAGACGGCTTGAAAATCGGCGACGTCGCGGTTGCCGACAGAGTAGCCGAGCATGACATGGATACTACTCCGCTTGGCGACAAAAAGGGATTTATAGCCGGTATAAACATGGTATACATGCCATGCGACGAGGCTGTATCCGCGCTGATGACTGAGGCGGCGGACAAGGCGGGACTTAATGTGCTGCGCGGTACAATCGCGTCGGGCGATCAGTTCATAGCGTCGGGCGAACAGCGCGGCAGGATAGTAAGAGAATTCGGCGCGGTCGCGGCTGAAATGGAGGGCGCCGCTATAGGACATGTATGCGTTATGAATAACGTAAGATTTGGAGTACTGCGCGCAATCTCCGACGGAGCCAATGACGGCTCGTCAACGGACTACTCTGAATTTGCCCCGATGGCGGCTGCCAATTCGGCTAAGATAATTCTGGAAATGCTGAAAATGCTGTGATAAAAAATAAAATAGGGGACGCTGAAATATAATAGCTTTTAGTGTCCCCAAAGGAGAAAAAATAAATGGAATATATGCGTCAGATGCTTATAATTTTAGCTGTTTCACTTGTCGGAGAGCTTTTGGGGGAATTTATACCTCTGCCTGTGCCGGCGAGTATTTACGGACTGCTTATAATGCTCGCGCTGCTTTGCGCAGGGACACTAAAACTAAAGCAAGTGGAAAAGACGGCGGATTTTCTTATAGAAATAATGCCGTTTATGTTTATATCCGGCGGAGTCGGACTTATAACCGCGTGGGCGGACTTAAAGCCTATACTTCTGCCCGCAGCGGTAATCACCGCCGTATCTACCATAGCTGTTATGGCGGTAACGGGAAAGACCGCGGAGCTTGTTATGAAAGCGGGGGAGAGTAAAGGTGAACGGCGCGGTGATAAATAACATACTTTCGGACAGCGTGTTTTTCGGCGCGGCGATAAGCGCCGCCGGATACATGGCGGGACTGCGCCTTAGGAAGAAAGCGGCGCTTTTAAATCCGCTGCTTGTCGCAATCGTGCTTGTAATAATATTTCTCAAGATATTTAATATCGACTATGAAACCTACAACCGCGGCGCAAAATATATAAGCTATCTGCTTACGCCCGCCACGGTGTGCCTCGCGATACCGCTGTACCGTCAAATAACGCTTTTAAGGCGTCATGCGCGCGAGATATTCGCCGGAATATTTTCGGGAGTTATAGCGAGCGCGGGAAGTATACTTCTGATGTCGTACCTGTTCGGACTGACGCATGAGCAGTACGTGACGCTGCTGCCGAAGTCTGTAACCACCGCCATAGGCATGGGCGTGAGCGAGGAGCTTGGCGGCGTACAGACCATTACAATCGCTGTTATAATCATAACCGGAGTACTCGGCAGCATTATATCGGAATGGGTACTGAAGCTGTTCGGAATAAAAGAACCGGTCGCGAAGGGACTCGCAATCGGTACTGCCGCTCACGCAATAGGCACGGCAAAGGCTTTTGAAATAGGTGAAATCGAGGGAGCGATGAGCAGTCTGTCAATAGCTGTCGCCGGGCTTATGACAGTCGCCGCCGCGTCGGTGTTTTCTAATTTTTTGTAGACTCCTCTGAGAACGCGTCTAAAATTTTCTCGTATATAATATCCGATTTGTCACGAAACAAACGCGCCATACGTTCCGCCTCGGCGCGCGATCCGGCGTACAGCGAAAGATTTATGAGCTGCGTGCCGTCGTCGTCGTACAGACCGCAGTCGGTTCGGTATTCCTTGCCGCGTACGGGAGTTATGTCCGAGCGTACGGAGTTTTTACGGCGTTCGGAAATAAACAGCTCCTTAACGGAGCGGTCAATAGGCTCGCGTATATAAACGGGTATGTTTGAGGTAAAGAAATCTCCGACATTCATACCCTTTTGCGTTATTTCATATTTTTGGTTGTGCGCACCTTCGAGAAAGGCGCGGGCGTGATTTGTACTTACAAGATTATCCAACGCTACTTGAAAATCATTGTAATTTATGTTACAATTATCAAGGACAAGCGACAGCAGCTCGTTATACGCTACGGCGCCGTCCGACTTGCTGAGAGTGTACAGAATTATAAACTGTATTAAAACGGAGTCTTCAATTTCCTTCTGATATAGCATGGTTATACCTCCATAAATACTTCTGTATACCAGTATAGCACAAAAACAGGAAAAAAGATAGATAAAATATTAAAAACGGGAGAAAAAATTATGCCGCGAAGAAAGCTTGCCGAGGAAGAGGAAATACAGCGCGTTACAGCGATGTATGAGTTTGAAAATAAATACCGTGACATGGGTTATGATTTAGTCGCCGGAGTGGACGAGGCAGGACGCGGTCCGCTTGCCGGACCGGTATACGCCGCCGCTGTTATATTTTCGGAGGGTACGGTTGTCAGAGGTATAAACGACTCAAAAAAGCTGTCCGAAAAACGCCGGGAGGAGCTGTTTGATGAAATATGCGAAAAGGCTTTCGCATACAATATATACAGCGTGGACGAAAAACGTATTGATAAAATCAATATTCTGCGCGCGACCTACGAGGCGATGAACGGAGCGGTGGCGGGACTTAAGGTACGGCCGGACTATGTGCTTATAGACGGCAACCGTATAGAGGGTATAGGTATTCCGCATGAAACGATAGTAAAGGGCGATTCAAAAAGCGCGTCGATAGCCGCCGCGTCAATATTGGCAAAGGTGGGTCGTGACCGCTTTATATGCGAAATAGCGGAGAAATACCCACAGTACGGCTTTGAAAAACACAAGGGCTACGGTACTGCGGCTCACAACGCCGCTATTTTAAAATACGGCCCGTGCGAGATACACAGACGCACGTTTTTGAAAAAGCTTTGGGGGGATAGGATATGATAACAAAGGATATAGGCGATTTTGGAGAGGGAGCAGCCGCCCGTTATCTGGAGGATGAGGGCTACGAGGTAATCAAGCGCAATTTCAGAACAAAATCGGGCGAGATTGACATTATCGCCGAAATTGACGGGTGTATTGTTTTTGTCGAGGTAAAGACAAGAAAAAGCAGCCGTTTCGGCGAGCCGAGCGAATATGTGGATTTCAGAAAGCAGCAAAGGATACATAACGCGGCGGCGGTTTACGCCGACAGCGTGAACAGAGAAATGCGCTTTGACGTCATAGAGGTTTTCTATGAGGAGCGGCGGAGCGGTATGGAGGTAAGCAAAATAAATCATATTGAGAACGCGTTTTAGGAGGCGGCATGAATTATTCTGTTTTTGACGCGCACTGCGATACGCTGTGCAAGGTGATTGACTCCGGTAAAAGGCTTGAAAAAAACGACTGCCAAGTCGATATTGAGCGTATGAGCGCGTACAAATCATACACGCAGACCTTCGCCTGCTTTATCGACCCCGTTTACCGTTCCTGCGCCATGGAGCGTTGTCTGAAATTAATCGACGCCTATCACCGTTTCGCGCCGAAAGGGTCGGTCCTGAGCATCGAGGGCGGAGAGCCGATAACGAGCCTTGCCGCGCTGCGGAGCTTGCACAGACTCGGCGTTAAAATTATAGCGCTTACCTGGAATTATTCAAATCATATAGCGTCGGGAGCGCGCGAGGAGGACGGTACGCGCGGACTGACAGAGTTCGGGCGCGGGGTTGTTGAGGAAATGAACAGGCTCGGAATATTCGCTGACGTTTCGCATTTAAGCGACAGGTCGTTTTACGATATATCCGAGACAACGGCTATGCCGATTATTGCGACGCACTCTAATGCGCGTTCCGTCTGCCGCTCGAAAAACTCTTGCTCTGTTGAACGCAATCTGACGGACGACCAGTTTCTGATTATACGCGGGTCCGGAGGATGCGTAGGAATAAACTTCTGTCCGGACTTTCTGAACGAGAGCGGCAGGGCGGGTATTGACGATATAGTAAAGCATATTGAACATTTCATGGCGCTTGGCGGAGAAAACCATATAGGTATTGGCGCGGACTTCGACGGTATTGACTGTCCGCCCGAGGGTATAAACGGCTGCGAGGATACATATAAGGTATTTGACAGGCTTTTACAGCTTAACTATACGGATGAACAAGCCGAGAAAATAAGTCACAAAAATTTTGAAAGGGTATTGGGGAACATATAAAATGCCGAAGTTTTTTGCGCAGAGCGATAAAATAACCGAAAATCAGATTATAATAGACACGGAGGACGTGAACCATATCACGCGCGTACTGCGTCTTAGCGAGGGCGACGTCGTAATCGTATGCGACAGCCGCGGCGTCGATTATGACGCGCGTATTACCGCGATAGAGCCGCGGCGCGTGCTGTGCGCGATAGAGGGACGGCGAAAAAGCGACGCGGAGCCGGAGCTTAAGGCGACGCTTTTTCAGGCGTTGCCCAAGGCGTCAAAAATGGAATATATAATACAGAAAACAACCGAGCTTGGCGTGAGTGAAATTGTGCCGGTAAGACTGGCGAGGTGCGTGGCAAAAATTGACGGTGCAAAGGAAGAGCAAAAGAAGCTTGACCGCTGGAAAAAAATAGCGGAGGCGGCGGCAAAACAGTCGGGAAGGGGAATAATTCCGAAAATTTCTCCCGTTATGTCGCTTGAAGAGGTGATAGAAAGGGCTATGACCTTTAATCTGTTTTTCGCTCCGTACGAGTGCGAGGAGCAAAACACCCTGCGTTCCGTACTGCTGTCAAAGCCTAATGTCAGAACAGTGGGTTTCATTATAGGTCCGGAGGGCGGCTTTGACGCGGCTGAAACGGACAGACTGCGTACCGCCGGCATACCGACTGTGACCCTCGGCAGACGCATACTTCGCACAGAAACGGCGGGTGAGGCGGCGCTTGCGATGATAATGTACGAGATTGGAGATGTAAACAAATGAACCTTCAGGAAATAATCGATAACAGTGACAATATAGTATTTTTCGGAGGCGCCGGAGTGTCGACGGAGAGCGGCATACCGGACTTTAGGAGCGTGGACGGACTGTATAACCAAAGGTACGATTATCCTCCGGAAACAATACTGAGCCATACGTTTTTTTTGGACAAAACCGAGGAATTTTACAAATTTTACCGAGATAAAATGCTTGTAAAGAATGTACGGCCGAACGCGGCGCATACAGCGCTTGCCAAATTGGAGGAGAGCGGCAGACTCAGAGCGGTGATAACGCAGAATATTGACGGACTGCACCAGGCGGCGGGTAGCAAAAACGTACTGGAGCTGCACGGCTCGACGCGGAGAAATTATTGCATGGACTGCGGAAAATTTTACGGAGCGGAGCATATAGAAAACAGCTCCGGCGTGCCGAGGTGCGCTTGCGGCGGTATTGTGAAACCGGACGTCGTGCTGTATGAGGAAATGCTTGACGATACGGTTATAGCCAAATCCGTCAGGTATATCAGCGAGGCTGAAACGCTGATAGTGGGAGGCGCCTCCTTAAACGTTTATCCCGCGGCGGGATTTATAAATTATTTTAGGGGAAATCATCTGGTCATAATAAACAAGGCGGCGACGCCCGCGGACAGAAACGCGGAGCTTGTCATAAACAAGCCGATAGGCGCGGTTTTAGGGAGCCTCAGAATATGAAAGTATACGCTATGAATATAAATGCGGTAAATCCCGATGACGCTGTCCGGTACGGTTGCCTGACTGAAAGACGCGCGGAGAAGATAAGACGTCTTAAAAATAACGGAAATAAGGCTCAGTCCATCTGCGCGCAGCTGCTTTTAAACTACGCGGTGAACGGCGACATACACGTTCCCGCTCAATGGGATACGCGCGACGGCGGAAAGCCGTATCTGACGAATAGGAGCAATATACACTTTAATCTGTCACATTCGGGGGAATATGCGGTATGTGCCGTGCATGACAAAAGCGTTGGGATAGATATACAGTACAAGGATAAATACGACATGGATACCGCCGACCGTTTTTTTACGGCGGGAGAGTGCGAGTATATTCGCAAGGCGGCTGACGCGAAGGACGCGTTTTATGAAATATGGACAAAAAAAGAGAGCTTTTTAAAGGCGGTGGGCAGAGGTATAACAGTACCGCTTGACAGCTTTTCGGTATTGGGCGGTGAAATTGAATACGGAAAAACGCGGTATCGTTTTAAGGAATACCGCGTTTCGGATGCGAGGTATAAAATGTACGTATGTTATTCGGTGTAATTATAAATATTGACGGCTTCCGGCGAGTAGCTCAATATCTCGTCATAGGAGTCAAGCTGGGTTTCGCTGCTTGGCGCCCATGGGATAAGTCCCGTGCATTCCCGCGCGGAAATCGCGTTGCAGACGTCAAGGTCGAGCATATTGCTCCTAAACACGATGTGAGGAGGATATTTGCGTTTCATGCGTACCAACTCCTTTTGGAATTAGTATTAGACATTTAACGGCGGCTTATCCCTAACAATATTTACACAAAATTATTTTAAAATTTTACTTTGCGGCGGTTAACGCGTTTCCGCGTTTTGCTTGCTGTGACGGTTTCTTTTTATTTTTTTTGCATTTCAGCAGAGTTTCGGGGGTAAGACGCCCAATTTCAATTTCAAAGCATTCCTCAAGCTCGTCAAGACTTAAAAGACTGTAATCCTCCAAAATCCTGAGCAGTACCCTGGCGCACGCGTATGCGTCGTCATATGCCTGATGATGATGAAAGCTGATACCGAGCGCGTCGCAGAGGTTGTTCAGCTTGTGGCTCGTCAGCTCCGGATACGCCTTCTGCGACAGCTTGACGGTACAGAGGTAGTCAAAGGTGGGGAAAGGAATTTTATAATATTCAAGAGTAGCGCAAAGCGCGCCGACGTCAAAGTCCGCGTTGTGAGCTATAACAAGCTTGTTTTCAAGGTATGGCTTTACATCATCCCAGTACATATCAAAGGTAGGCTTGTATTCAACCATGTCCGGCGTTATGCCGTGTATACGTATATTGTAATCGTTGAACTCAAACGGAACCGGACGGATAAGAATTTCTTTGCGTTTGGTTATTACATTATTCTCCACCATGCATATACCCAAACTGCACACGCTCGTAAAATCAGAGGTTGCGGTTTCAAAATCTATTGCAACAAAATTCAATGCCATCACTCCTAACACACTACAATTATACAACCTTTTTTGTCGAATGTCAAAGGATAAGGACGTTAAATATAAAATTTACTTGCCATAAAAAAAGTACAATGAGAAAACCCTCCGTAAACGTTCCGTTTTTTTCAAGCTTACATTTATAAAAATTAAACGGGAATATACCGCGGGGGCGGATAATATCCGCCCCCGCGGTAAGATTTTACGCTTTTATTATCCTATAAACATCTGTGTCCAGTAATTGCCGTTTTTAACATATCCCACACCGATTTTGGTAAACGACGAGTTGAGAATATTAGATCTATGCCCGGATGAGTTCATCCATGCGTTCACAACCGCTTGCGGAGTTGACTGCCCCTTGGCGATATTTTCCGCGGCGGTCTTGTATGTAAGACCGAAGCTTTTCATCATAGTAAACGGCGAGCCGTATATCGGGCTGGTGTGCGAGAAATAGCCGTTGTCGAGCATGTCCTGACTTTTATAGCGAGCAACGCGGCTAAGCTCCCAGTCCTCGGTAAGCTTGCCGAGACCGTTCTGAACACGTATTTCATTCACCAGACGTATAACCTCTTTTTCATAGCTTGTAACCGTGGAGTCAACCGACGGTATTTTAATAATCTGTCCCGGATAAATAAGGTTCGGATTGGAAACCTGCGGATTTACGCTTATAATTTCACTCAATCCCACCTCATATTTAACGGCGATTTTCCACATGCTGTCGCCGGACACCACTGTGTGGGTTGTATCCGCCGATGCTGACGCCGTGCCGAGTACGGTTATTGACGCTGCGGCAGCGGCGGCGAGCAGTAATTTTTTCATAATATGTAAACCTCCCATAGTA
>CAZWMB010000006.1:0-47487 GCA_964634635.1 uncultured Lachnospiraceae bacterium | reverse complement strand
AGAATAACGCCGAGTCGCTTGTATATCAGTGCGAAAAGGCGGTTAAGGACGCCGGCGACAAGGTTGACGAGGCGACAAAGAAAATGGTCGAGGAGGAAACCGGAAAGGTCAAGGAGGCTTTAAAGGGCAATGACAGCGCGGCTATAAAGGCGGCCGCCGACGCTCTTCAGGAAAAATTCTATACTGTCGCGCAGCAGCTGTATCAGCAGGCTAACCCGCAGGGCGCGCCGGAAACCGACAGGAACGCTCAGAGCGGAGATAATGTCTATGAGGCTGATTACAGAGAGGTAAACGACGACGAGAATAAATAAAAAAATACTGTATCAAGCGGGCTGCTGCGTTAAAAATGCGCGGCGGCCTTTTTGAGGGTTTACAAACAGGATAAATTATAGTATTATATATGGTGAGGCAGGTGAAAATTTTGGCAGATAAGAGAGATTATTATGAGGTACTCGGCGTAAGCCGCGAAGCCTCGGAGGATGAAATAAAAAAAGCTTTCAGACAGCAGAGTAAAAAGTATCATCCGGATTTGCACCCGGGGGACAAAGGGGCGGAGGAAAAGTTCAAGGAAATCAACGAGGCATATCAGGTACTTTCCGACCCTGATAAAAAGTCTAATTACGACCGGTTCGGCCACGCGGGCGTTGACCCGAACTTTGGAGCGGGCGGCGGATATGGCGGCTCGGGTTTTGATTTCGGAGATATATTCGGAGATATATTCGGAGGCGGCTTCGGCGGCTTTGGAGGCGGACGCTCACGGCAGAACGGACCTAGGCGCGGCTCCGACATACGTCAGGCGATTGATATAAGCTTTGAGGAGGCGGCGTTCGGCTGCGACAAAAAGCTTAATATACAGACACAGGAAAAATGTGATACATGCGGCGGCAGCGGAGCGAAACCGGGGTCGGCGGTAGAAACCTGTCAGCAATGCCACGGTACCGGACAGGTCAGAACCCAGCAGCGCACTATGCTCGGTTACATGACAAATGTAACTACCTGTCCGAGATGTCACGGTGAAGGCAAGCTTATAAAGGAGCCGTGCCGCGACTGCCGCGGTACCGGAAAGGTACGCAGGTCAAAGGTTATAGAGGTACACATCCCCGAGGGAATAGACGACGGTCAGACAATTCAGCTTACAGGCAAGGGCGAGGCGGGAAGTAAGGGCGGCGCCAACGGCGACCTGCTGCTTACAGTACGCGTACGGGAGCATCCTATATTTGAGCGCGACGGCAATAACGTTTACGTTGAGATGCCAATCACCTTTGTGCAGGCGGCGCTCGGTTCCACTGTAAAGGCGCCGACGCTTGACGGCCTTGTGGAGCTTACCATACCCGAAGGCACGCAGACAGGCGCGCGTTTCCGCATGAAGGGAAAGGGGATACCTTACCTGAGAAGTAAGAGCCGCGGCGATCAGTATGTGACCGTAAACGTGGAAGTACCGAGAAATCTTACCCCAAAACAGAAGGAGATACTCCGCAATTTTGAGGACGATAAAAACTATAAGCAGAAAAAAAGCTTTGCGGACAAGGTAAAGAATTTTCTTAAATAAATAAACGCGGGAGGATAATAATGAACCCTAATATATACGAACTGTCAAAAATGACGAAAGAGCAGTACGACTTTATAATGAAACGCGCGGAGCTTGACATAACCGAGCAGATGAAAATTGCGAAGGAGGTGTCGGATGACATCCGTGACCGCGGCGACGCGGCTGTTCTGGAATACACCGCGAAGTTTGACCATGTAGAGCTTACCGCCGATAGAATGAAGGTTACGAGAGAGGAAATTGAAACGGGCTGCAACCGTCTTGAAAAGGAAACGCGCGAGGCGATTGAGTACGCGTACAAAAACATATACGATTTTCATGAAAAGCAGCTGCCGGAGGAAATGTGGTTCACAATGGTTGACAAAGGGCTTATGGTTGGCGAAAAGACCACGCCCATTGTTGATGTGTGTCTGTACGTTCCGCACGGAAAAGGCTCGTTTCCGTCCGTTTTGTGTATGCTTGGCATTCCCGCGGTTGTCGCTAGGGTGCCGAAAATTGTTGTTGTAACGCCGCCGAATGAAAAGGGCGAGGTTGACGACGCTATACTTTGCGCGGCAAAGATTATCGGTATTACCGAGATTTACAAGGTCGGCGGAATTCAGGCTGTCGCGGCGGCCGCATACGGTACCGAAACAATACCTAAGTGTCACAAAATCATAGGTCCAGGCAACAGCTACGCCACAGCCGCAAAGCGCGTGCTCGCAAATCACATCGATGCTGGACTTCCGGCGGGACCGAGTGAGATAATCGTTCTGGCGGACGAGAAGGCGGATCCTGAAAAGGTCGCGCTTGACTGGATGATTGAGGCGGAGCACGGACCCGACAGCGCGGCGCTTTTGGTGACACATTCAAGAGAGCTTGCGGATAAGGTTATTCCTATCGTGAACCGCCAGCTTGAAAAAATTTCACCGAAACGCAGGGAGTTTATAGAAACAAACCTCACCACCTACGGCGGAGTAATCCTTACGAATTCGCTTGACGAATCGATAGATTTTATAAACGACTACGCTCCCGAGCATATGGAGGTCATGACGGAAAAGCCGTTTGATACTCTTCCGAAAATTAAAAACGCGGGTGAGATATTGCTGGGAGATTATACTCCCGTAACGCTCTGCAACTTCGTTCTCGGTCCGAACGCGATACTGCCGACAGGAGGTTTTGCCAAGACGTATTCGTCTGTCAGCGTGCAGGACTTTTTAAAGCGTTCGTCCGTAGGTTACGCGTCAAAGGACGGCTTTGAAAGAGTACGGGAGTACGCGTACCGCTTCGCGAAGGTTGAGGGATTTGATACGCACGGTTTAGCGGTCAAGGAGAGGCGATAATTCTAAAATCACTTTATTACGGAATTTTCCGACAGCTTAAAGCATCTGTATATGTCAGCGCTGCCCGTCATCCGATATGAAAACGATTTTGAAATTATAAGTATTATTTAAAGAGAGAGATAAAAATGGAGATAAAAGTAACACGCAAAACAACCGAATCGGAGATAAAAGTTATTCTGGATTTTTCACCGTTAAAACCCGACTATCGGGAAAAAATCAATACCGGTATTACATTTCTCGACCACATGATAGAGCATATCGCGTGGAGGGGCGGATTTAATATCGATGTAAATGTCATTCTTGATAAATTCACGCTGACGCATGTAATATGCGAGGATTTGGGTATCGCGTTTGGCAAGGCCGCGCGCGAGTACATACAGAGCGCCGACGGAGCCGCGGGATACGGCGACGCGGTCAGTATGCTTGACGAGGCTCTCGCGCATTGCGCGGTAAGCTTTGAGGAGCGCGCGTACATTGATATAGACTATCACGGTATAGAGCTGAGCGGCAGAGTCGAGAGCATGGACGCGGAGGATTTGGAAACGTTTCTCGAGGGCTTTGTCCAGGGCGCGATGTGTACAATGCATATCGACCTCTTAAAGGGTCATAACGGTCACCATATCTGGGAGTCAATTTACCGCGCCTTCGGCGCGGCGCTCAGCCGTGTTTTCGAGATAAGCGAGGCGCGTAAGGGCAAGACGTCAGGCGTCGCGGGAAAAATAGAGTGGAGCGTCGAATAGGGACACTAAAACTAAAGGGACACTAAAATTTAGCGTCCCTTGCTTATAAACGGTGATAAAATGAAACTGGTAAAATTTCTTAATAAATACGACAGCGTCATCTTCGACATGGACGGCGTTATAACGAGCGAGCAGAATTACTGGAACTGCGCCGCGCTTACGGTTTGGGAATATCTTAATCGGAACAGCGGCAAAGAAATAAACACGTCGGAGTGTATGGAAAAAATCTCCGAAATACGCAGCCGTGTGTTCTGCGGCGACGAGCTTATAAGCGTGTTGAAGAGCAAGGGTGTGAACTCGAACTGGGATTTAGGCTACGTCACTGTGCTTATAGCGTGGATTTGCGGCGGTAAAGACGGCTGGGGGGATTTTGACGCTGTTCTTGATTATGCAAAATCGCTGTCGGACAATATTATAGACGAGTATGACAGGCTTGCACTGGAGTGTTCTGAAAAAACGGGCTTCGATTACGGCCGGCTCAGACGCAACGAGCTTATGTGGCGTACCATGCGCGATATTTTCCAGACATGGTTTCTCGGCGACATGCTTTTTAAGGAACGGTTTGGGTATAAGCCGTTAAACGAGGGTAAAAGCGGATTGATTTATATGGAAAAACCGTTAATTGATAAAAACATACTTGTTAGCATGCTTAAACTTCTTAGCGAGAATAAGCGCGTCTGCATCGGAACGGGCAGACCGTATGTGGAAATGATACAGCCTATAACCGATTGGGGAATAAAACAGTATTTCACGCGGAACGGTCTGTGTAACTATGACCATGTGGTCGCGGCGGAAAGAGCGCTCGGAAACAACGCGCTGACCAAGCCGCATCCGTATATGTTTTTAAAGGCGCTTTTCGGTACGGACTATGACGATAAACGCCTGCTTGACGGCGATTTTGACAAGAGTAAAGTAAGAAAAACGCTTGTAGTGGGAGACGCGGGCGCTGACATTCTGGCGGCAAAAAGTATGGGCGCGGACTTCTGCGCGACGCTTACCGGCATACAGGGCAGGAGTGCGCGGGGGTATTTTGAGGATTTGGGAGCGGCGTATATTTTGGACAGCGCGGCGGATTTTTTGGAGGAAGATTGATGGAAAAAAGAATAGAAACCCCATTTACAAAGGATAAAATAAAGAACCTGAAAGCGGGCGACAGCGTGCTTTTAACCGGCGTTATTTACACCGCGCGCGACGCTGCGCACGAGCGTATGACGCGTGATTTTAAAAACGGCAGACCGTTTCCGATAGATTTGACCGACAACTGCATATATTACGCCGGACCGTGTCCCGCCAAGCCGGGCGAGGTGATAGGCTCGTGCGGACCGACCACCTCGGGCAGAATGGATGCGTACACGCCTCTGCTGTTAGACAACGGACTGGGCTGCATGATAGGAAAGGGAGAGAGAAACGGCGGGGTTGTCGAGGCGATGAAACGTAACTGCGCGGTTTATCTCGGAGCGATAGGAGGCGCGGGCGCGCTGATAGCGGAGTCGATAAAAAAAGCGGACGTTGTCGCGTACGACGATTTGGGAACCGAGGCGATACGCCGCCTGGAAGTCGAGGACTTTCCGGCGGTAGTGCTTATAGACTGCGAAGGGAATGATTTATACGAGATAGGTCAGGCGAGGTACCGTGAAATATGATGTTAAATACCGGAGCGCCGGCTGCGGAATTATAAGGACGTCGCAAGCAGACGGATATTAGCCGTCTGACTTACGCGCCGTTTTGTACTCAAGGTCTTTCAGCCTTTTTAAGTATCTCCATTGCGTATGAGCGCGGGGTTCTGCCGTTTATGACGGCGACGGAGAAGTCGCAGTTGTCATAAAACGGCTTTCTGGCGTCAAAACGCTTTTTTATGTTCTCTATACTATCCTGTTGCAGGAGGGGCCTTGTCCTTTTTGCCTCCTCAAGACGTTCCTCAATTACGCTGAAATCCGGATTTAGATTAAATATAATACCGGTTTCACGCAGCGCGTCAATATTACGCTTGTCCAGTACGGCGCCGCCGCCGGTGGAGATAACAGCGTTATCCATTGCCGCCGCCTCGCGTATCGCGTCGCGTTCAAGCGCGCGAAAACGCTCTTCGCCGTACTTTGCGAATATCTCGTTGACGGACATACCCGCCTTTTTCATAATCATTTCATCTGTGTCTACGGCTTTGTAATGTGAAATTTGAGAGATTGCTCTGCTTATAAGCGTTTTTCCGGACGCCATAAATCCCGTAAGCACAATATTCATCTACCGAACACCTCCATGCGTATTTTTTCACCGATGTCCTCGGGGAGGACAGTATCGGTAAAAATCTCATAGGCGATTATACCCTGATATATGAGCATACCAAGACCGTTCAGTATTTTCGCGCCGCGTTTTTTCGCTTCCTTAAGGAAAAGCGTTTCGTCCGGATTATATATCATATCCACGACAGCCGTACGTTCGTTTATAAATGAAAGATTGTCTATACCGTCAATATTGTCTGTCGGCAGGACGTTTAGCTGAGGCTCCATACCGGCGGAGGTGGTATTTATTATTATATCAAAATCCATATCCGACAAATCGGTACCGATACAATAGCCGGTTGCCGACTCTATATCCTCCGCGAGCGACTTTGCCTTGCTCATTGTCCTGTTTACAAGCACAATTTCTTTGGGAGCGCGGTCAAGCATACGAAGAAGCGCGGGACGGGTCACGCCGCCCGCGCCGATAACGAGAATACGGCTGTTTTTAATTTCAATACCCGCTTTCCGGAGCGACATACAAAATCCGTCCGCGTCTGTGTTATAGCCGTACAGTACGCCGCCGCGGTTTACGACGGTATTGACGGAACCAAGCAGCCTTGCGCTGTCGGTGACAACGTCGATATACTTCATAACCTCAGTTTTGTGCGGCGCGGTTACATTGATACCGCGTATACCGAGCGCGCGCATACCGTCAATTGCCGCCCCCAGGTTCTCGGGCGCGACACGCCACGCGCTGTATACGTAGTTGTTATTAAGCTCGGAGGATATGAAATTGTGCATTTTCGGCGAGAATGAATGTTCCACCGGAAGACCTATAATTCCGAGCTGCTTTGTGTGTCCGTTTATTTCAAGCATTTCCTTATCTCCGTTCGTTTAATATTACATAAAAAGTATATCATAAAAACGGAGAGTTGAAAAGAATTATTTTTTAGATTTTGATTTGAATATAATTGAAACCAAAAAACCGAATACGAGCGCCGCGGAAATACCGCCCGCGGCGGCAGTGAAACCGCCTGTGAATATACCGAGAAACCCCTCCTCGCTTACGGCCTTCGCGACGCCTTGGCAGAGATTATATCCAAAGCCCGTGAGCGGAACGGTCGCGCCCGCTCCGGCAAAATCGACCAGCGGCCGGTACACCTTGAAAAGCTGTAAAAACACGCCCGCGACAACGAAGGTTACAAGTATTCTCGCCGGAGTCAGTTTGGTTTTATCAATGAGAATTTGACCTATAACGCATATCAGACCTCCGACAATAAACGCTTTTAAATAATCCATTTAACGCTAACCTCCTATTTAACAATTGTGACCGCGTGCGCGATTGCCGGTATACTCTCTCCCTGATTAACAATCATTGGGTTCATGAGCGCGCCGGTAGCCATTACTATTATCTTTTTCAAATTACATCGCCGCAGCTCGCGGTATACATAGCCGCAGAATACTGAGCCGCAGCAGCCGCAGCCGCTGCCGCCGGCGTGTACGTCCTGTTCGTCGATATTATATATCATCTTGCCGCAGTCCTTGTGCAGCCCGCGTATATCATAGCCCTCTTTAAGCATTAGCTCGGTAAGAATATCCGAACCTATGACTCCGAGGTCGCCGGTTAATATCATATCATAATCATCGGGCTTTGTACCCGTACCCTCAAAATGCGCGGTAAGCGTGTCAATCGCGGCGGGAGCCATAGCCGCGCCCATATTGCTTATATCCGTAACGCCCTTGTCAATTACCTTACCGGTTGTGACGTGGGTTATTTTGGGACCCATGCCCTGCGCGGACAGAATAGCGCAGCCCGCGCCCGTGACTGTCCACTGAGCCGACGGAGTGCGCTGTCCGCCGTATTCAAGAGGATTGCGGAACTGCTTTTCCGACGAGCAGAAATGACTTGAGGTAAGGCACATAGCCTTGTCCGCATACCCGCCGCTGACAAGCATCGAGCCTATGGACATACTCTCCACCATAGTCGAGCAAGCGCCGTACAGTCCCAGGAACGGTATAGCGAAATCACGTACGCTGTAATGCGCGCCGACACACTGATTGAGTAAATCTCCGGCTAAGATGTAATTTATGTCTGTCTGCGACAGCTTTGATTTTTCAAGCGCGAGCAGAATTGCCTGCCTTTGAAGCTCGCTTTCTGACTTTTCCCAGGATTTTTTACCCAGACTGTCGTCTGTCAATATTCTGTCAAAGGCGTCCTTCAGAGGACCCTCGCCTTCCTTGACGCCGACTATTGACGCCGTTTCCGTAATAACAGCAGGCTTTTCAAGCTCCACTGTTTGTTTACCCGTTCTTTTATTCATTGCATACACCTCCGGTTAAAATAAGCCAATAATAAAGTACGCCGCGCCCGCGACCCATGAGGCGAGTATTCCGTACAGTATAACGGGTCCCGCGATAGTAAATATTTTCGCGCCCACTCCCAGTACCATACCCTCCGTTTTCGCCTCCAGAGCGGGGGATACCACGGAATTGGCGAAGCCCGTTATAGGCACTACCGTACCCGCGCCGCCGAATTTCGCGATTTTCGGGTATATGTCAAATCCGGTCAGCAGCGCGCCGCAAAATACCAGCGTTATAGACGCGGCGGTACCCGCCGGCTCGGCGTCTAAACCGAATTTTTCAAATAAGCTGAGCAGCGCCTGACCTATAACGCATATTATTCCGCCTACAAGAAACGCTTTGCAGCAGTTTGAGAAAAGCTTTGAATTAGGCGTTTTTTTCTTGACGTATTCGTTGTATTCCTTGTTTGTCATCTCATTTTTCACGTTGCATTTCTCCTAAATATAATAGTCTGAATATATTTTTTCATATTAAAAAAAAACTATGCTTATTTATGAACAAAAGATTAATTTGCAAAAATAATTTGCAAAAAATGTATTACAGATATTGTTTTTTTCGGAGTTTTGATATATACTTAAATGTAATAGTTATGATTTAACGGAAAGGATAGGCTATGTTCGGTTATATTACTGTATGCCGCGAGGGATTGACTGAGAAGGACTATAACACCTTCCGCGCGTATTACTGCGGTCTTTGCGCGGCGACAGGCAGACGCTGCTCGCAGCTCTCGCGTATGGGACTCAGCTATGACATAACCTTTCTCGCCGTCATACTTTCCTCTATGGACGCGGCAGAGCCTACAATGTTGAAAAAACGCTGTATTGTCCGTCCGACGCGCCGCGCCGCGCGGCTTGACGGCGACAGGGCGCTGTACTACGCCGCCGATATGGGAGTAATTTTAAGCTATCTTAAATTGCTGGATGACTGGCGCGACGAAAAAAACATCAGGGCGCTGCTCGGTATGGCGATGTTTTACAGCGGTATGCGCAGGGCGAGAAAACGCCGCGGGGACGTATATGATGAAATACGTATGCGCCTTGATGAGCTAAGGACGCTCGAAAAGGAAAACTGCTCCGAGATTGACAGAACGGCGGATTGCTTCGCGAAAGTACTTGCCGTGCTGTTTACGCCGGATTTTATTACGGACAGAGGGCAGCGGCGCGCGCTCGAATGGCTTGGGTATAATATCGGACGCTGGATTTACATTATTGACGCGTATAACGATATAGAAAAGGATTACAAAAAAGGCTCGTACAACACCTTTCTGTCTGCCGGAGCCGACGCGGACACCGCGAAAAAATCCGCGCGGGGAGGATTGCCCGAGTCGCTGACATTTACGCTGGAAAACGCCTCGTCGGCGTATGAGCTTTTAAATATACACAGGAATAAGGCGATACTTGAAAATATAATTTACATGTCGCTGAAAAATAAACAGGACTATATACTGGGAGAGAATAATGAATCCGTATGAAGCGCTTGGCGTCAGTGAGGACGCCGATGAGGAAACAATAAAAAAGGCATATAGGGAGCTTGTCAAAAAGTATCATCCGGACAAGTACGTAAACAATCCGCTTGCCGACCTTGCAGGTGAGAAAATCAAGGAAATAAACAAGGCGTACGATATGCTTATGAACAAGAATACCTCCGCCGGCTTCGGCGGCGGCGATACCCGCCGCGGAGAATATAGCGGCTCCGGCGCGGCGGGATTTCAGACTGTGCGCTCTATGATAGAGCGCGGTAACGTGCGGGAAGCGCTCTCTATGCTGGAGGAGCTTCCAAGAACCGCGGAATGGTATTATCTTTCGGGCAGGGTGCGCCTGCAGCTCGGCTGGTACGACCAAGGCATAAGCTTTCTGAGGCAGGCGGTCAATATGGAGCCCGGCAATGCGGAGTACCGCAGAGCGCTTGAGAACGTGCAGAGCCGCAACACAGCGTACACGACCCAAAACACTGGTATGAACACATCCGGCTGCTGCGACCCGTGCAATATATGCACGGCGTGCGCATGCGCGGATTGTTTATGTCCTTTTTGCTGAAAATAACGATAGGAGAAAATGAAAATGAGCAATAATGAACAGCATATAACGTCAATCGGCGGACAGGCGGTTATGGAGGGAGTCATGATGAGAGGCCCTTATAAAACCGCGGTAGCCGTAAGAAAGCCTGACGGCGATATCGAGTGCAAGGTGGAGGACAACGGAACAAAAACGCGCGGCAAGTTCTTCCGTTTGCCGATAGTGCGCGGCTGCGTTAATTTTATAGACAGCCTCGTTATAGGAATGAAGGCGCTTATGTACAGCGCCGAGTTTGTTGACATAGAGGAGGATGACGACGTACCGGAAAGCAAATTCGATAAGTGGCTTAACGATACCTTCGGAGATAAAATAAAGGACATAGTAATATATGCGGCAATCGCTGTTTCTCTTGTATTCAGCATCGCGCTGTTTATGATACTTCCCACGTTCCTGACAAGGGGCGTGGAGAGAATAGGGGAGTTGATTCCGTTCATGTCCGCGGCTGCCGGCTCGCATTTGTTTACCAGCCTGTTTGAGGGCGTAATCCGAATGGTAATTTTCATAGGCTATCTTGCGATTGTGTCCAACATGAAGGACATAAAGCGCGTGTACGAGTACCACGGCGCGGAGCACAAAACTATAGCCTGCTATGAGGCGGGCGAGGAGCTTACAGTGGGAAATATAAAAAAGCACGGACGTTTTCACCCGCGCTGCGGAACAAGCTTTTTGCTTTTTGTAATGATAGTCAGCATACTGCTGTTCGCGCTGCTGCCGAGGGTGGACATGGTTATTCTGCGCGTGCTTATGCGTCTTGCACTGCTGCCTGTTGTGGCGGGCATATCGTATGAAATTATAAAGCTTGCGGGCAGGAGCAAAAACAAATGTGTGACATGGCTGTCAAAGCCGGGACTATGGCTGCAAAGACTTACGACGAGGGAGCCGGACGACTCCCAGATAGAGGTAGCCATAGCGTCAATGACGCCGTGCATACCGGAGAATAAAGAGGATGACAAATGGTAATATCGCAGCTTATACGCGCCGCGGCTGACAGACTGCCCTCCGAAAACGCTTTGTTTGAGGCGGAGCAGCTTGTAATGAAGGTTATAGGCACGGACCGTACCGGACTTGTGTTAGGCAGCCGTAACGAGATTGGCGCCGACGCCGTGGAAAGGACGGCGGAGCTTGTCAAAAGGCGCGCGTCCGGCGAGCCTTTGCAGTATATACTCGGCGAGTGCGGATTTATGTCGCTTGACTTTTACACGGACCGCGGAGCGCTTATACCGCGCCCCGACACCGAAACGCTTGTAGAAGCTGCGCTTGACAGAATTCGGGACAGAAAAAACGTACTTGACCTTTGCTCCGGCAGCGGCTGTGTAGGCATAAGCATGGCGTACGGCAACAAGAATATAAATGTAACACTCGCGGATATAAGCGATAGGGCGATAGCTTTGTCGGGCAGAAATATTGTACGTCACGGTCTTTCGGACAGAGTAAAGACGATGAAAACGGATATACTCAAGGATTGTCCTGACAGTAAATATGACATGATAGTATCCAATCCGCCGTATATAGAAACCGATGTAATTCCTACGCTGATGACCGAGGTACGCGATTATGAGCCGCGCATAGCTCTTGACGGCGGCGCGGATGGACTTATATTCTACCGCCGTATAGCGGACATTGCGCCGCGCCTTCTGACGGAGGACGGAATAATTGTGCTTGAAATAGGATATAATCAGGGAGAGCGGGTCAGCGCGCTGCTCGCGCGGGATTTTGACGGCATTGAGATTATAAAAGACCTATGCGGAAATGACAGAGTGGCGGCGGCTGTTCTGAAGTGAAAGGAGTCAATCGATAAAGATGAAAAGGGTGGGAATTCTTACAAGCGGCGGAGATTGTCAGGGACTTAACGCGGCGATACGCGGCGCGGCAAAGGGACTGTACGGGGAAATCCCCGACGTGGAAATATACGGTATACAGAACGGTTACGAGGGCCTTATCCGCGGTAACTATAAAAGGATGGACAAATCGGACTTTTCCGGCATACTTACAGTCGGAGGAACGATTTTGGGTACCTCGCGCCAGCCTTTTAAAATGATGCGCGTCATTGAGAATGAGAACAGCATCGACAAGGTCAAGGCGATGAAGGAGCATTACAATGAAATGGGGCTTGACTGCCTTATCATTCTGGGCGGTAACGGTACTCATAAAACAGCAAACCTTCTGAGCGGGGAAGGACTTAATATCGTGTCCATGCCTAAGACAATAGACAACGATGTATGGGGTACGGAAATGACGTTCGGCTTTCAGAGCGCGGTTGACATAGCGACTGAGGTTATAGACTGCATACACACCACCGCGACGTCTCACGGACGTATATTCGTGGTTGAGGTTATGGGACATAAGGTCGGCTGGCTGACGCTGTACGCCGGTATCGCCGGCGGCGCGGACATAATACTTCTGCCGGAAATTCCCTACGATATGGCAAGTATAGCGGAGGTTATAGATAAGCGTCAGCAGTCGGGCAAGAGGTTTTCAATTCTCGCTGTTGCCGAGGGCGCGTTGTCAAAGGAGGAGGCTCAGCTTAAAAAGAAGGAGATGAAGGCGCTCCGTGCCGAGATGCGGTATCCGTCAATCGCATATAGGGTGGCGAAGGAGCTGGAGGACGCTACCGGACATGAAATCAGGGTAACGGTACCCGGACATTTTCAGCGAGGAGGCAGTCCGTGCGCGTATGACAGAACGCTGTGCACGCGTTTCGGCGCAACCGCGGCAAGACTTATTAAAAACGGGCAGTACGGCTGCATGGTCGCGCTGCAAAATGAAAGAATAGTCCCGGTACCGCTCGGCGAGGTCGCGGGTAAGCTGAAAAGGGTTCCCGCCGACAGCGACGTTATCGCCGCGGCGAGAGAAATAGGTATATCCTTCGGAGATTGATTTTATTTTGCGAGGTAATGCTTTATGGACAGAGCGGAAAAGGCCGTGGGACTTTTCAAATCCGGATGTGACCGCGCCCCGAAGGAAAACGGCGCCGTGCCGGCGGAAAGAACGGCGGAGCTTTACAAAAAGCAATAAGCGTCAGTGTGTAAGCTGTGTACACGACCGCGCGGAGATTATCGGAGAGTACATAGCGGAGGAAAATGAATAGCAGTCCGGATGCCTGTAAGGCACCGGACTGCTTTTGTATATACCGGAGGTCAGACTCCGACTTCTTTTTTATTTTCCGCTTTTTTAGGCTTAACCGCATTAAACGCCTCGTTCTTTTTCATATTTTCGAACGCGACGGCTATCATGAGCTTTATACGGTTCAGCTGATTTACTTCGCTCGCGCCCGGATCGTAGTCTACGGCGACTATATTGGCGTCAGGGAACTGACGGCGCAGCTCCTTAATCATACCCTTGCCGGTTACGTGGTTCGGCAGACACGCGAAAGGCTGTACGCAGACGATATTCGGTACGCCTGAGTTTATCAGCTCAATCATCTCGCCCGTCAGGAACCAGCCCTCGCCGGTACAGTGTCCGAGCTGGAGTACGCTTTTTGCGCCTTCAGCTATGTCGGCAATATGCTTAGGCGAACGCGACATAAACTTCGGGTTCTGCTCCATGACTTTCGCCATGTGCTTGCGGAAGCTCTCAATACCCCATATAGCGAGATTGCAAAGCATTGCCGTTGAACGCTTGGAGCCGAGGTTGTCGCGCTTGAAGTTGTTGTTGTACAGACAGTACAGCATGAAGTCCGCCAGACCCGGCATGACCGCCTCGCCGCCCTCCGACTCGATAACGTCTATTATATTGTTATTGGCGTCGGGGTGGAATTTTACAAGTATCTCGCCCACAACTCCGACGCGCGGTTTTTTCACGGTTTCGTCTATTTCCACAGTGTCAAAATCGGCTATAATCTCGTCGATAATCTTTTTCAGCTTTAGATTTTTACGGTTGTTATTTACCAGATCGTTGTACAGACGCTTTTGCCACTTGTCGTAAAGAGAGTTTGTTTCTCCTTTGTGTACCTCGTACGGGCGTACGCGCAGCGTCACGGCAAGGAGCAGATCTCCCCATGTGCACGCTTTAAGAAGTCCGTCCACCAGCTTAGGAGTAATTGTAAAGCCGGGATTGCCCTCCAGACCCGAAACGTTGAGAGAGATAACCGGTACATTAGGGTATCCGGCCTCTTTAAGCGCCTTTCTGAGAAAGGCTATGTAATTGGTTGCGCGGCAGCCGCCGCCGGTCTGTGTAATCATGACAGACGTATTGTCAGGATCGCATTTACCGCTGATAAACGCGTTTATAAGCTGACCGGTAACCATTATAGACGGATAGCACGCATCGTTATTAACGCTTTTAAGCCCCGCCTCGACGTCTTCGGCGGTTGCGCGTTCGAGTACAAGCGCGTTATAACCGTTTGCGCGCAGGACGGCCTCAAACATCCCGAAGTGGGTGGGGGACATCTGCGGGAATATAATCGTGTGCCTTGCCCTCTCCTCCTTGGTAAACTGTACACGGTTTATTGTATAGTCCTCAATCTTGCGCGGCACAAACTCGCTCGCGTCTCTTTCCTTGACAGCCGCTTTGAGCGAGCGCACGCGTATACGCGCCGTGCCGAGATTTGACACCTCGTCTATTTTCAGCGTCGTGTATATCTTTTCGTGCGACTGAATGATTTCCTGTACCTGATCCGTTGTGACGGCGTCCAGACCGCAGCCGAAGGAATTAAGCTGTATAAGCTCCAGACGCGGATTTTTAATAACCTGCGCCGCCGATTCGTACAGCCTTGTGTGGTACGCCCACTGGTCAACAACGCGTATATCGCGTTCCAGATGACCAAGGTGAGCTACGCTGTCCTCGGTAAGCGCCGCGAAACCGAGGGAGGTAATCATATCAGGTATGCCGTGATTTATTTCAGGGTCTATATGATACGGTCTGCCCGCGAGGACAATACCTCGCTCGTCATGCTCGTCAAGCCATTTCAGAGTTTCCTCGCCCTTTGCGCGTACGTCGCTCTTGTAATGCTGCAGCTCCGCGAAAGCCTTTTCCGACGCGGAGTCGATTTCAGCCTTTGTAAAGCCGTAATCGCTTAGAGCCTTTGTCATCTGACGCTTGAACGACGGCTTATCCGCAAGGTTTATAAACGGGTACATAAACTTGATGTCAGGCTTGCGCACGGCGTCCATATTATTGTATATAACCTCAGGATAGGACGTAACCATAGGACAGTTAAAATGATTGCCCGCCTCGGAGTACTCTATCTGTTCGTACGGAATACACGGATAGAATATGGTTTTGACGCCCTTGTCAATAAGGTCCTGTATATGACCGTGTACGATTTTGGCCGGATAACACGCGCTTTCGGACGGTATTGAGTCGATACCCTTTTCGTATATATCGTGCGAGCTTCTGCCGGAAAGCCTTACGGAGAAACCAAGCTCCGTAAAGAAGGTGTGCCATAGCGGGTAGTTTTCGTAAATATTCAGCACGCGCGGAATACCGATAACTCCGTTTTTCGCCTCGGCAGGCTTCAGAGACTTGTATGCGAAGACGCGGCGATACTTGTAGTCAAATAAATTCGGCATCTGCTTTTTGAGCTTTTCCTCTCCGGCGCCGCGCTCGCAGCGGTTACCGGACACAAACCGGCTGCCGTCTGAAAATTCCGTTATAGTAAGCTGACAGTGATTGCTGCATTTCTGACAGCGTGTAAGCGAGGTTTCAAATTTGAAGGAGTCAAGCTCGTCGGCGCGAAGAATATTGCATTCGCCGCCCTGCCAGCGTTCCTTCGCGATAAGCGCCGAGCCGAACGCGCCCATAATACCGGCGATGTCCGGGCGTACGACCTGTTTTCCCGTAAGCAGCTCAAAGCAACGCAGAATTGCGTTGTTATTGAACGTGCCGCCCTGTACGACTATATTTTCACCCATCTGATTTGGATCCCTCAGCTTTATAACCTTGTACAGCGCGTTTCTTACAACCGAATATGAAAGACCGGCGCTTATGTCGCCGACCGTAGCGCCCTCCTTCTGCGCCTGCTTGACGCGCGAATTCATAAACACTGTACACCTAGTACCGAGGTCTACGGGATTGTCCGCGGCGAGAGCCTCCTTTGAGAAGGATATAGTATCAAGACCGAGACTTTCCGCGAAGGTCTGTATAAAGGAGCCGCAGCCTGAGGAGCAAGCCTCGTTCAGCATAATGCTGTCTATTACTCCGTTTTTAATTTTCATGCACTTCATGTCCTGACCGCCGATGTCGATTATAAAATCGACGCCGGGTGAGAAGTAATTGGCAGCCTTGTAGTGAGCGATTGTTTCAATTTCTCCCTCGTCAATTCTGAAAGCGGTTTTTAAAAGCAGCTCTCCGTAGCCCGTTGTACAGGCGTTGGCTATGTATGCCTTTGCCGGCAGCCTTGAATACAGCTCGCGCAGAATACTTATTCCGCGCTGTATCGGACTGCCCTCGTTTTTACCGTAATAATCATATAAAATATCTCCGGAATCATTTATGACAGCAGCCTTGATTGTCGTGGAGCCGACGTCAAGACCCAAAAAGAGCGGACCGTCCGCGTCGGCAAGACTGCCGCGCTTGGCGGTGTCGCGGTTATGACGGTCAAAGAACTCCTTTTCCTCCTTCGGTGTTTCAAACAGCTTGCGCATACGTGTGATTTCAGTGTCCGCAGACCCGGCGTCCGCAAGACGCGCTGTCAGCGTATCTATGTCCGTAACGGTATCATCGTGCATAAGCGCCGCGCCTATGGCGACAAAAAGCTGAGCGTTTTCGGGTGTTTTAAAGGATTTGGCGTTGTCCTTCAGCGTTTCCTCAAACTGACGGCGCAGCTGCGGAAGAAAATGCAGCGGACCGCCTAGAAATACAATATTACCTTTAATAGGTCTGCCCTGCGCAAGACCTGAAATCGTCTGCGTGACAACAGCCTGCAAAATGGACGCGGCTATATCCTCGCGAGCCGCGCCTTCGTTTAAGAGCGGCTGCACGTCGGACTTGGCGAACACGCCGCAGCGCGCGGCAATCGGATAAATAACCTTATGACGCTCCGCAAGCGAATTAAGACCGTCAGCGTCGGTTTTTAAAAGTATTGACATTTGGTCTATAAACGAGCCTGTGCCTCCGGCACAGGTGCCGTTCATACGCTGTTCAAGTCCGCCCGAAAGGTACAGGATTTTAGCGTCCTCACCGCCAAGCTCTATAACAACGTCCGTGTCCGGCATAAAGGTTTTAATCGCTGTTTTGTTTGCTATAACCTCCTGTACAAAAGGCAAATCAAGCATTTTTGACAGTAAAAGACCGCCGGAGCCTGTTATGACGACGGTAAATTCCTCATTCTTTACAATATCCTTTACCTCGTCAAACAGTCCCTTAACGGTACTCTTTATATCTGAAAAATGCCGTCTGTATTCCGCGAATAATGTATTGTTGCTATCGTCCAGCGCCACTACCTTAACCGTTGTGGAGCCTACATCTATCCCCATATGAAGTCTGCTCATGAACGTACCCCCTGCTATATAATATCACCATTGATATTATATAGTTTTAAGGCGCAATAGTCAAGTACAAAATAAAGGCGAAGGGCATATGAGTAACGGAAAATTTTACATACTCTGCCGTCCCTCCAAAGCCTTGACAATGGTAATTTTGTCGGCATATTCCAAATCGCTGCCAATAGGAATACCGTGAGCTATACGCGTTACCTTAACGTCAAACGGCGAGAGGAGCTTTGAAATGTACACCGCCGTGGCTGTACCGTTGACGGTCGGATTGGTAGCCATTATGACCTCCTTGACCGTTCCTCCGGAAAGCCGCAGCAAAAGCTCGTTGATTTTAATATCGTCGGGAGTAATACCGTCCATCGGCGACAGCGCGCCGTGGAGTACATGATAAAGACCGTTGTATTCATTTGTAGCCTCGATAGCCGACACGTCCTCAGGACTTTCAACAACGCATATAAGAGAGGCGTCGCGTTTCGCGGACGAGCATATTTTACATGGCGACACGTCGGTTAGGTTTTGGCATACGGGGCAGAGCGCGATTTTTTCCTTTGCCTCCGTGATGCACGCCGACATTGCCGCCGCGTCCTCCATGGACATGTGTTCCAGAATGTGGAAGGCTATACGCTCCGCGCTCCGTCTGCCTATTCCGGGCAGACGCTCGAATTTTTCTATCAGCGTTTCTATAACCGCGGCGTGCATATCAGAATAACCCGGGGATACTTATTCCGCCTGTTACGGCGTTCATACCCTCCGCCATCATGTCGTCAGCCTTTTTTACAGCGTCGTTTACCGCTACCATAACAAGATCCTCAAGCGTTTCAACGTCGTCGGGATCCACCGCCTCGGGATTGATTTTGAGCGATACAATCTCCTTGTTGCCGTTCGCTGTAACCGTTATCATACCGCCGCCCGCGGTTGCCTCAACGGTCTTTTCGCCAAGCTCCTCCTGAACCTTTTCCATTTCCTCCTGCATTTTCTGAGCCTGCATTATTACATTGCTGACTTTTTTGCCGGAGTTCATTCCGGAACCCGCGAAGCCTTTGTATTTTCCCATTTTAAATACCTCTTTCTTTCATATTATAATATTTAACAGCTATTCCTCGTCGGAGGGCAGCTCGTTATCCTCAAGAAATTCCTCGCGTTCGTCGTTATCGTCAAACGAGGATTGCGAAAAGCTGTCCGGAGAGGACTGATATTCGATAAATTCCGTATCGTCGGCGTTCTCGATTATCTCGCCAAAGTCCTGCGCAAGCCTGTCCAGCGGGTCGGAGTCGCCGTCCGGCGCGGCCGGCTCGCTGCCGCCGCTCCGGGGCAAAGCCCAGAAGTCCACAAGCTCGTCCTCAATTTCATCCTCGAACACAATTTTTACAGTGTAATCGGTACCTGACGCGCTCTTAAAGACACGCTGAATATTGTCCTTGAACTGCACCGCTATATCGTGCGCGCCCTTTTCGCCGCGCCCGAAAAGCAGAAGTATACCGTCCGCGTCAACAGTAATGCGTCTGTTCATAAGCGCCGCCGTGAGATAGCCCGCGCTTCGGCACATTGTACAGGATATATTATCCCAGTTTTTTGCGGTTTTAACAATAGGATTGTCCGCCGTAAGCTCGTATTCGGGAATGGGACGGTACAGCCTCGCCGGCGTTTTTATCTTTTCCGACTGTGTATGCGCGGCGCTATCGTCTTTTTTCTCGGACGGCATAGGCGCGCCTTTTTTCAGCTTATCTTCAATACGCGCCAGCCTGTCGGTAATTGACGAGGTATCCGTTACGGCGCCGTTTGCGACCTTCTTTTCGAGTGACGCGAGCCTGTCCATGACGGCGGCGGGAGAGTAATCAAGCTCCGGTTTAGCCAGCTTTATAAGCGCAAGCTCGTACACAATACGCGGCGACTTGCTCCACTTTGTTTCCGCCTGCGCGTCCGACAGCACGGATACCGCGTGCGATATTTTCTCAAAGGATATTTTCTCCGCTTGAATTTTTAATTTAAATAAATCCTCAGCGCTCATATCGGGTATGGGCGGTTTATCGTCCGAGAGCTTGCACAAAAGCAAATTGCGGAAACGCTCGATAACCGAGTCGAGAAAGACCTTGAGATCCCTTCCGTCCGACATAAGCGAATTGATTGACGAAATAATTGTGCCGACGTCGCCGTTTATCACGGCGTCGGTAACGTTAAACACGGTTTCGGAGGCTGAAATTCCGAGAGCCGCAGTTATGTCGTCCGCGGTTATCTCGCTGCCGCAGGCAGACGCCACTCTTTCAAGAATACTGAGAGCGTCGCGCATTGAGCCGTCGGCAAGACGGGCAAGCAGAGCGTATGCGTCATCGGATATACTGAGCTTGTCGCCATGGGCGATTTCACGCATGCGAAGTATTATATCAGAGGGCTTTATGCGTTTAAAGTCAAAGCGCTGACAGCGCGACAGGATTGTCTGCGGCACCTTGTGCGCCTCGGTGGTTGCCAGAATAAATATAACGTGTTCGGGAGGCTCCTCCAAGGTTTTCAGCAGCGCGTTGAACGCGCCGGAGGAAAGCATATGAACCTCGTCTATTATATAGACGGTGTATTTTGCGTTAGTGGATACGTATCTTACATCGTCGCGTATTTCACGTATATTGTCAACGCCGTTATTGGACGCGGCGTCAATTTCCTTGACGTCAAGAATACTGCCGTCCGCAATACCTCGGCATATCTCACATTCATTACAGGGACTCCCATCTCTTGGATTAAGACAGTTGACCGCGCGGGAGAACACCTTTGCGCAGGTGGTCTTACCGGTACCCCGCGTGCCGCAGAAGAGATAGGCGTGACCGATTTTGCCGGTCAGAATTTGATTTTTAAGAGTTTTTGTTATATGCTCCTGACCGACAATGTCCTCAAAAACATCAGGACGCCATTTTCTGTATATAGCCTGATGCGCCATAAGCTTACCCTCCCGAAACAATAAAAAACGCCGTAAAAGGCGCGGTAATCAAAGAACGGCTCAGACCGAGGTTACCGTAACACACCGAAGGCGCCGCTTATTGCTGCTTGGTTCCCCATCTGACAAGGTTCACGGGTTACGGTCGCACGGGCTCGGTCTTCATCGCCGAGGTCTTTAAATACAAGTCAATATTCACTGATAATCTATTATATTATAATACAAAAAATATAAAACCGCAATACTTATTTTTAAATTTTTTTGGATTTTTTTTGTAATATATTAAAAATTCCGGACATATAATGTTGGGTGGCTTGATTTTGAGGTCAGGAGGTATGGCATATGGAAAGTGAAATTTTGTACAAAAGCGTAAACGGACGGGAAATCGGCGGAGGGCTTATTGATTATTATGTAATACCCGAACATATCTCGGAGCTTTACAGCGACCTGATGTGCTACGGGATAAAGATACAGAAAACGGTAATGTACGCGGGCGGGGGCAAGACGGTGGAGAGCAGACAGATAAACAATGTGTTTTACCGCTATGCGGACGCGGAGGATTTTCTGGAGGCTATCGCGGCAAAGCGCGCCGAGCCGGACGCTCTGCGCGACGAGGTGGAAAAATACATAACGGAAAGTATTGACAGAGCCGGAAAAAGCGCATAAAATATAACCTGTAATTAAACGTAAAGGAAAACGGATATGTACAGGATTAAGGAAACGATTGTCGTGGAGGGCGTGTATGATAAGATAAAGCTGTCGGGCTTTATTGACGCGGTAATAATCGTCACGCACGGTTTCCGTGTAAGAAAAGACAAAAGAATACTTGACAGCATAAAAAATATGGCTGGAAAAACAGGTATAGTAATACTTACCGATTCGGATACCGCCGGCTTTAAGATACGCTCCTATATAAAGCAGGCCGTGCCGGAGAGTCAGGTAAAGCACGCGTATATACCGGATATAAGGGGCAAGGAGAAACGCAAACGCGAGCCGGGCAAGGAGGGGCTAATCGGAGTCGAGGGAGTTGACGAGGACATAATCATCAAAGCGCTGCGCGCCGCCGGATGCGAGATAGACGGCGAGTCGTCGGAGCGCAGCAGGGACAGACATATTACAAAGGCGGATTTGTACAGATGGGGACTTTCCGGAGGCGAGGGCAGCGCCGGACTGCGCGCCGCCCTTGCCAAAGAACTGAAGATACCGATGAAAATATCGGCGAATATGCTTTTGGATATATTAAATCGCCTGTTTGACTATGAAAGCTGCCGTAAAATTGTACAAGCTCTGAGGGAAAGAGTAAGTAAAAATTGATAAAAATTATTATAAATCACCCTTGACAAGCGGTATATTTTAATGTAAAATACTGTCTGTAAAACAAAAACACTTTACAGGTGATGCGAATGGCGAAAAATTTGGGTATCACAGTTCTGCTTGATGTGTACGGACAGCTCCTTACGGAGAAACAGCGTTCCGCTGTCGGCATGTATTACAACGAGGATTTGTCGCTCGCGGAGATTGCGGACGAGACGGCTATAAGCAGACAGGGCGCGCGGGACTTGATAAAGCAGGGTGAAAGGCATTTACTGGAGTATGAGGAACAGCTTGGAATTGTAAAGCGTTTCCGCGCCATAAGCTCGCAGCTTGAAAAGCTTTACGCGGCTCTGGACGGAACGGGTTTGAGGGACGCGGAAAAGATAAAGGAAATAGCGGATGAGATTTCAAAGGAAATATAGACTGTTTTGCGGAAGGGAGTACGGTTATGGCGTTTGAAAGTCTTGGCGATAAGCTGCAGGGCGTGTTCAAAAAGCTGCGCGGCAAGGGAAAGCTTAACGAAAAGGACATAAAGGACGCGATGCGTGAGATAAAGCTTGCGCTTTTGGAGGCGGACGTAAACTTCAGGGTCGTCAAGGAATTTGTAAGCGCTGTTTCCGAGAAGGCTCTCGGACAGGAGATTATGGAGTCGCTGACTCCCGCGCAGCAGCTTGTAAAGATAGTAAACGACGAGCTTACGCGGATGATAGGCGGCGAGGCGGCAAGACTGGAATTTTCGTCAAAACCTCCTACGGTAATTATGCTGTGCGGACTTCAGGGCGCGGGAAAGACCACCGCGGCGGGAAAACTTGCGCTTAACCTTTCAAGGCAAATGAACAAGCGTCCGCTCATGGTTGCCTGCGACGTGTACCGCCCGGCGGCTGTAAAGCAGCTTGAGGTACTTGGAAAGCAGGCTCAAATCCCTGTATTTTCAATGGGCGCGGACGCAAGTCCGGTAAAGATAGCGAAAGAGGCTGTCGTTCACGCGGTAAAGCACGGCAACGACCCGGTTATACTTGACACTGCGGGACGTCTGCATATAGACGAGCAGCTTATGGACGAGCTGGCTGAAATTAAAAAGGAAGTAAACCCGAACGAGATATTGCTCGTAGTCGACGCTATGACCGGTCAGGACGCGGTAAACGTCGCCAAGACCTTTAACGAGCAGCTTGACATAACCGGCGTTATACTTTCAAAGCTTGACGGCGACACGCGCGGCGGCGCGGCGCTTTCGGTAAAGCGGGTTACGGGCAAGCCCATAAAATACGCGTCCGTAGGCGAAAAGCTGAGCGACCTCGAGCAGTTTTTTCCTGACAGAATGGCGTCGAGAATACTCGGCATGGGAGATGTGCTGACGCTTATCGACAAGGCTCAGGAGGCGATGGACGAGAAAAAGGCCGAGGAGCTGGAGGAAAAGATACGCAGACAGCAGTTTGATCTGGACGATTTCCTCGAACAGTTCCGTCAGATAAAAAAGATGGGTTCCTTCTCTCAGATACTCGGTATGCTGCCCGGTATTGACAAAAAGCTGATTGAGAGTGTTGATACGGAGGAAAATGAAAAGCGCCTGGCGCATATAGAGGCGATTATTCAGTCGATGACGGCTGAGGAGAGAAGAAAGCCCGCGATAATCGGCGCGAGCCGTAAGGTACGCATAGCGAAGGGCAGCGGCACAAGGGTACAGGATGTAAATCAGCTTTTGAAGCAGTTTTCCGAGATGCAGAGGATGATGAAACAGTTCTCCGGCGGAAAGCGGACGAGAATGTTGAAAAAGCTGAGAAAGCTCAGATAAAGCGTTAATAAGGTATTTTATACTTTATATTATATATGGAATTTACGGGAGGTGAAAAGCATGGCAGTAAAAATCAGACTTAGAAGAATGGGCGCTAAAAAGACTCCGTTTTACAGAGTTGTAGTCGCGGATTCGAGATACCCGAGAAACGGTAGATTTATCGAGGAGGTTGGCACGTACAATCCTTTGAAGGACCCTGCTGAAATCAATATTGACGCGGAGACTGTAAAGAAATGGATTGCCAACGGCGCACAGCCGACAGATACTGTTAAGTCTATTCTTAAGAAGTCTAACATTATCTGATTATGGAGGGCAGACTAATGAAGGAAGTATTGGAGATAATCGCAAAATCGCTTGTAGACTATCCGGACGAAATTGACGTAAAGGAAATAGTCGGGGAGGACAACTCGGTAACGTTAGAGCTTAGAGTTGCGGACAGCGATATGGGCAAGGTAATAGGCAGACAGGGCAGAATTGCGAAGGCAATACGCACGGTTGTCAAGGCTGCCGCGAGCCGCGAGCACAAAAAAGCGGCGGTTGACATCTTACAATAGGATAGGAGGGGCTTGCGTTTGTAGGCCCTTTTTATTCACTGCGCATAAGGAAGGAAAGGGAAAGGAAAAATGGACTTGCTTGAGGTAGGGAAAATTATAAATACTCACGGACTGCGCGGCGAGGTAAAGGTCGCGGCGTGGACGGATTACCCCGAGGTCTTTGAGGATATAGAATACGTGTACGTTAAAAAAAAGGACGCGTATGAGAGGCTTGACATATCAAATATAAAATATCAAAGGAGCAATCTGATAGTCAAATTCTCTCAGATAAAAGATATAGATGAGGCGCAGAGATACAAAAATTTTATTCTTTACGCGGAGCGCGTACAGCTTGGCAAGCTGCCGGAGGGCGCTCATTATATCGCTGACCTTATAGGTCTGGAGGTTGTGACGAAGGAGGGAAAAAGCGTCGGCACAATCGCTGATGTAATCAACACCGGCGGCAGTGATATATACGACATAAAGAGAGAGGGACAGAAAAACCTGATGATACCCGTGATAGACGAGGTTGTTTTAAATATCGATGTTGAGGGCGGAAGGGTAACGGTCAATATGATGGACGGACTGGAGGACCTGTAATGAGGTTTGATGTTCTGACGCTTTTCCCGCGGATGCCGGAGGCTGTGCTTGGCGACAGCATAATCGGCCGCGCGCGTGAAAACGGTATTATAGAAATGAATTTCATTGACATACGTGATTTTACAAAGAATAAGCGCCGTAAGGCGGACGATTACCCTTACAGCGGCGGAGGCGGTATGATTATGAACGCCCAGCCCGTATATGACGCGTATATGTCCGTCGCGGCGGGACTTGATCGCAAGCCGCTGACGATTTATATGTCGCCGCAGGGCAGGGTGTTTAACCAGGGTATTGCCGCCGAGCTGTCAAAGGAGGAGCATATTGTGCTGCTGTGCGGTCATTATGAGGGTATTGACCAGCGCGTGATAGACGAGATAGTCGATATGGAACTGTCAATCGGGGATTTTGTGCTTACGGGAGGGGAAATACCCGCGATGGCGGTTATTGATACTGTTTCAAGACTTATTCCCGGCGTGCTTGCCTCTGAAGACTCGTATAAAAACGACTCTCACTACAACGGACTGCTGGAGTATCCGCAGTACACGCGTCCCGCCGAGTGGCACGGCAAAGCCATTCCGCAGACGCTTATATCCGGTCACCACGCGAATGTGGAGAAGTGGAAAAGGGAGCAGTCGCTTTTGAATACTCTGAAAAAACGTCCGGATATGCTGGAAAAGGCAAGGCTGACAAAGGAGGACATACAATTTCTTGAAAAATACAAATCGGGCGGCAAACAGTAAAAATCCGCCTGATTTTTTGCACAAAAAAAACAAAATATGGTATAGACTATTTTTCGGTTTTATAGTACAATAATAATATAATGGGGAAAATAAATAAGACAGAAGGGAAGAGAATATAATGATATTAAAATCAAACGGCGGATTGGGAGAAGTTTCGATATCGAACAGCGTTGTCGCCGAGATAGCCGGCGCGGTCGCGACAAAGTGTTACGGAGTTGTAGGCATGGCGTCAAGGAATAAAAAGGACGGAATAGTAAGCCTTCTGAAACCCGATAATATGTCACGCGGAGTAAAAATAAACGTTGCGGACAACGGCGTCATTGTGGAGATACATCTTGTCGCGGAATACGGAATGAATATAAACGCGGTATGCAAGAGTATAGTCAATCGGGTACGCTATACGATAGAGAATACGGTAGGCATACAGGTAAATCGTGTAAACGTGCGTGTTGAGGGAGTAAGAGTGGATTAACGGTTATTATATCGGAGGTGGTTGTTATAAATACGCTTGACGGGAAGAGCTTTGCTCTGATGATTGAGAGCGGAGCGAATAATCTGTACAATAACAGAAAAATGGTAGACGAGCTGAATGTGTTTCCGGTGCCGGACGGAGATACAGGTACCAATATGTCGCTTACCGCCGCCGCGGTGGCAAAGGAGCTGACGGACGGCAGGGAGCTTACGGTCACAAAGGCTGCCGACGCCATGGCGTTTGCCGCGCTGCGCGGTGCGCGCGGAAATTCGGGCGTTATTTTGTCGCAGATTTTCAGAGGCATGTCCAAAAGTCTTAAGGGCAAGGAGAAATGCGGCGCTCGTGACATTGCCGAGGCGCTTGCCGGCGGCTCCGACGCCGCGTACAAGGCTGTTATGAAACCCACGGAGGGAACTATACTTACTGTCGCGCGCGAGGCGGCGCAGGGAGCGCTGTCGGAGAGCGGGGATATTGAAAAGGTACTTGAGAAGGCTGTTTCACACGGCGCCGAGGCGCTCGTGAAAACCACCCTGATGCTGCCGGCGCTCAGGCAGGCGGGAGTAGTGGACGCGGGCGGACAGGGATTTATGCTCTTACTTGAGGGCGCGCTTGAATATATACGCACGGGCAGCGTTACGGCGAAAGAGGAAAGCGCGGAGCGGACCGACGCGCCTGTACGCGGCGCCCGAACGGAGGAGCCTCAGAGCGCTGCAGACACGGAGGACATTAAGTTTCGTTACTGTACTGAATTTATTATAGAGAAAAACAGTAAGGATGCGGACGCCGGCGCGTTCAGAAACGCAATCGCGAGTAAGGGCGACTGTATGCTTGTGATAGATGACGACGATATAGTAAAGGTGCATATCCATACCAATCATCCGGGCTTTGTACTGGAGGAGGCTGTAAAAATAGGCGAGCTTATAAATTTGAAAATCGACAATATGAAGCGTCAGCATAAGACTATAATCGAGGAAAGCGCGGATGTAGAGGGCAACGCGCCGGTAAAAGCCGCGCGGGCGGTTGACGCGGACAAAAAGAAAGCGGCAAGGGTAAAGGCTCCGAAGAAAGAAAAGCCTCCGAAAAAGCCGGCTGAAATCAAGAACTACGGTTTCGCGGCGGTATGTATGGGCAAGGGAATGTCCGAAATACTCGGCAACCTTGGCGTTGACAGAATTATCGAGGGCGGACAGACAATGAACCCCAGCACGAGCGATATACTGAAGGCGGTAAGCCGTATAAAAGCAAAAACCGTGTTTGTGTTCCCAAACAATAAAAATATTATTATGGCGGCAAGTCAGGCGTCGCAGCTTGCGGAGGATAAACGGGTGATTGTAATACCGACCTCGAGTATACCTCAGTGCATAAGCGCCATGATGGCGTTCAGCGACAAAAAGGACGCCGGCGCGAATGAGAAGAGCATGACGAGCGCGGCGAGCGGGGTCAAAATCGGACAGCTTACCTACGCGGTACGCGATACGGAAATAGAAGGCAGGAATATAAAAAAGGGAGATATTCTCGGTATGACGGAGGGTAAAATAACCTCGGTCGGCAAGGATATTGACGACGTGCTTGAAAGCGTGATTTCCGATATGACAGACTCCGACACGGAGTTTATAACCGTGTACTGCGGAAAGGACGTAAAAAAATCTCAGGCGGAGCGTATGAGAAAAGCTCTGGAGGCTAAGTATGAAAGAGATGAAATAGAGGTAGAATTTAAGAGGGGCGGACAGCCTCTGTACTACTATATAATTTCAGTCGAGTAAACGGAGGAAAAAATGCCAAAGGATATTCAGTATCTTAAAGGCGTCGGCGAAAAACGCGCCAAGCTATTCAATAAAAAGGATATATATACGGTGGAGGATTTGCTGTATTACTTCCCTCGCTCTCACGAGGACAGGTCGGAAATGAAGGATATAGCGGACTGCGCCGAGGGAGAAACGGTGTGCGTTTGCGTCGCCGTTTTTTCGCCTGTTCGCGAGGTAAGGGTAAGACGCAATATGCTTATATCCACAATGGTCGTCAGCGACCGGAGCGGCGCGTTAAATATAGTGTGGTACAATAACCGTTTCGTTAAGGATAAATTTTTTACCGGCGACGAATATATAATGTACGGAAAGCTTATAAGGAACCGCGGAAAGCTTGAAATGATAAATCCGGTGTACGAAGAAAGGGGAAGGGAGCGCTTTACCGGTAAAATCGTTCCGCTGTATCCGCTTACGGAGGGGCTTACACAGCGTATGCTGCAATCCGCCATGGAGATTGCGATTAAGGAGGCCGGCAGACTGGAGGAATATGTGCCTTCGGATATACGTGAGAGGTATAAAATCGCGGAGCTTAACTACGCGATGAAAAATATACATTTCCCCGCCGATTTTGAGAGCTACAACATCGCGCGTATACGGTTTGTGTTTGAGGAGCTGCTTGTACTTCAGCTTGCGCTGTCAGGAAGAAAGAGCGAAAATACAGCTCTTGACGGTATCGCGTTTGACAATATTATGTACGCGCGTGATTTTGCCAAAACACTTCCGTTCCCGCTTACGGGCGCGCAGAAACGTACCTTAAACGAGATACTTTCCGACTGTAAAAGCGGACATATGATGAACAGATTGCTTCAGGGAGATGTAGGCAGCGGTAAGACGGCGGTAGCTGCCGCCGCTATATATACATCCGTTAAAAACGGACATCAGGCGGCCATGATGGCGCCGACTGAAATACTTGCGGTTCAGCATTATGAAACGCTTACCGGTCTATATAAGGACGCGGGAATAACCGCGGTACTGCTCACGGGAAGTATGAAAGCGAAGGAAAAGCGCCTCGCGTACGAAATGATATCAAGCGGCGCGGCGGACGTTGTTGTCGGCACGCACGCCATAATACAGAGCGCGGTGGAGTTTCGCGATCTTGCTTTCGTTGTGGCGGACGAGCAGCATCGTTTCGGAGTCGAACAGCGCGCCAAGCTTGCCGCGAAGGGAAACAATCCCCATATACTGATTATGTCGGCGACGCCGATACCGCGGACGCTCGCGCTGATATTGTACGGCGATCTGGATATATCCGTTATAGACGAGCTGCCTCCAGGCAGAAAGCCTGTTAAAACCTACGCGGTAGGTGAGAAAATGCGTAAGCGCGTGTTCGCTTTTCTGGAAAAGAATGTACGCGCGGGTATGCAGGCATACGTTGTGTGTCCGCTTGTGGAGGAAACTGAAAAGAGCGATTTGCAGAATGCGGAAAATCTGGCAAAAAAGCTTGCGGAAATATTTCCGGACTTCAGAACAGGGCTTATACACGGCAGAATGAAATCGAAACTGAAGGATGAGATAATGAGCGAGTTCGTGGGCGGAGAAATAAATATACTGGTGTCCACAACCGTTATTGAGGTAGGAGTAAATGTTCCGAACGCGAATATTATGGTTATAGAAAACGCGGAGCGCTTCGGACTGTCGCAGCTGCACCAGCTGCGCGGTCGCGTAGGCAGGGGAGGCGAGCAGGCGTACTGTATACTGCTTGCGCACGGTAATAACGAGGTCACGAAAAAGCGCATGGAAACAATGTGCGCGTCCAACGATGGTTTTTATATAAGCGAGCGGGATTTGCAGCTACGCGGTCCGGGCGATTTTTTCGGTACGCGTCAGCACGGTCTGCCGGAAATGCGTATCGCCAACCTGTTTGACGACAGGGATATATTAAAACTCGCTCAGGACGCCGCAGCGGATATTCTGTCCGAGGATCCGGAGTTAAGCAGTGAAAAGTACAGCGGACTTAAAAAACGGGCGGAGAAGATTATAAATAAGGGGATTGTTATGAATTGATAAGCCATAAATTACCTGTTTATATTTCTGTATTTTACATAAATTATGTTTAGGCAGAAAGCCTTAGCAATATTTTAAGTAAAGGAGAAATTATTATGGCAAACAGTAAGAGTAAAAAGGCGGGACTTGAGCAGTTTAAGATGGAGGCGGCAAGAGAGGTTGGAGTAAACCTCGGACAGGGCTACAACGGCGATATTACGGCTAAGCAGGCGGGCTCGGTAGGCGGTCAGATGGTTAAAAAGATGATTGAGAGCTATGAAAATCAGATGAAGTAATTAAAAAAACCGTTTTAAAAGCGTTCTTCCTTGGAACGCTTTTTATATTACAGAAAATTGCTCGCGGAGCGGGCAATACAGCGTGTAGACAAACTGTCTGCACGCCGGCAGACTTCGAGAAATCAACATAACATAATTGCTGCAATAATTCTTAATAATTTCTTGGTCATAAACAGGCGCTCTTGCAAATACCGATTTATCAGCTGAGAGCTATCGCGGGAGACATGTCGAAATTTTTATTTTGCCGCTCTTGCAATTTTTGCTGTCATATGCTATACTATAAGTCAGATTAGATTGTATAAGATGAGATGAGAAGGGAGCTTAATACTATGAAGGAGCTATTGAAAAAAGTGGTTGACGGGCATGACCTGACGCGCGCGGAGGCGGCTAAGGCAATGGATATTATGCTTGAAGGAACAGCTTCTCCGGTTCTGGTATCGTCATTCCTTACAGCGTTGCGCATGAAGGGCGAAACGGTTGACGAGATTATCGGCTGTACTGAAATGATGAAGTCAAAAGGCGGACGCGTTACGCTTGATACTGATGATTACATAGAATTTGTCGGTACCGGCGGCGACGGTACAAATACGTTTAATATTTCAACAACGTCAATATTTGTCTGCGCCGCAGCGGGAGTTCGGGTCGCAAAGCACGGGAACAAGGCGTCGTCGTCAAAAAGCGGAGCGTCAAATCTTTTGGAGGCGCTCGGCGTTAATATAAATCTTGAGCCTAAACAGGTCGAGGACTGTATAAACCGCGTGGGTATGGGCTTTATGAACGCAATGATATTTCATAAGGCAATGAAAAACGTCGGATCTATACGCGCGGAGATTGGTATACGCACAATTTTTAATATGCTCGGTCCGCTTTCAAATCCGTCTAACGCCAAGCATCAGGTGATAGGAGTATTCAGCAGGGAAATTCTGCCGGTATTTGCCGAGGTTATGCGTACGATGGGAGCGACGCGCGCCATGGTTGTATGCGGCGGCGACGGTATGGACGAGATTACTCTTACGGGAAAGACCTATGTGAATGAAATAAAGGACGGAAAAATAACTGAATATGAGATAGATCCGCGTGATTATGGATTTGAGTACGCGTCAATGGACGAGCTGCGCGGCGGCGACGGTACGGAAAACGCGAAAATCACGAGAGCGGTTTTTGACGGCGCCGAGCGGGGAGCGAAACGGGATATTATTATAATGAACAGCGCGGCGGGCATTTATATTGGCGGCAAAGCCGGTTCGTACGGGGAGGCTGTCAAAATTGCCCGTGATACGATTGACAGCGGCGCGGCAGCGGCAAAGCTTGAGGAATTTGTAAGGGTTACAAACGGGTTTTAAGACGCTGAAATGATACTTGATACTATTATTGATTTTACCAGAAAAAGAGTGGCGGAGGCTAAGGAAAAGTTTCCTCCCGCCGCGCTTATAAAGGAAATAGAAAAAAAAGAGCCGATCCTGCCGGAATTCGGCGGGAGTCTGGCGTCAGCCGACGATGTTTCCGTGATAGCCGAAATAAAAAAGGCGTCTCCGTCAAAGGGACTTATAAGACCGGATTTTGACCACATAAAAATAGCGAAGGAATATTCAGAGTGCGGAGTTCAGGCGTTGTCAGTGCTGACTGAACCGAAGTTTTTCAAAGGGGACACTAAATTCATTGAGGATATAAAAGGCCGGTTTAATGTCCCCGTGCTTCGCAAGGATTTTACGGTAGATGAATATCAGATATATGAGGCGAAGTATATCGGCGCGGACGCCATACTTCTGATAATGGCGGCTCTGACGGACGCGGAATATAAAAGCTTTCACGCGCTCGCGCGTGAGCTGCATCTTGACGTGCTTGTGGAAACGCATAACACAGAGGAGGTACAGAGGGCGGTTGAGTACGGTGAAATAATCGGAGTCAACAACAGAAATCTTTATACCTTTGAGGAGGATATAACAACCTGCGAGCGCCTGCTTCCGCTTATCCCCGGGGATAAAATAAAGGTAGCGGAAAGCGCTGTGCGTACGCATGAGGATTTTGAATATTTGCGTTCGCTCGGATTTGACGCCGCGCTTATCGGAGAGGCGTTCATGCGTGAAAATGATATAAAAGCGGCGGTGAACAGACTTAGATATGGAAATTAAAATATGCGGCATAAGACGCCCCGAGGATATAGAGATAATAAATAAATACAAGCCGGACTATATCGGATTTATATTTGCGCCCACAAGACGTTTAGTGTCCCCTCAAAAGGCCGCGGAGCTTTCGGCCATGCTTAATGGGGACACTAAAACCGTCGGGGTTTTTGTGAATGCGCCGGCGGAAGAGGTAAAGCGTACGGTACAAACCGTCGGGCTTGACGTTGTACAGCTGCACGGAGATGAGAATGAGAAATATATAAAATCACTTCAGGGCGTCTGCGAGATGTGGAAGGCTGTACGCGTTAAGGGCGGCGGGGATATTCCGGATATAGATGGAGTGAGCCGTATTTTGCTTGACAGGTACGATATAAGCGCGTACGGCGGAACGGGCAAAAGCTTTGACTGGACAAATGCGGGTACGCTAAAAGCTCATAAACCGATTGTGCTTGCGGGCGGTCTTACCAAGGATAATGTCAGACTCGGTATTGAGCTGTTTGCCCCTGTATGCGTGGACGTATCCTCGTCGGTGGAAACAGACGGCCGCAAGGATGAAAGGAAAGTACGGGAATTTATTGATGCAGTGAGGGAAATAAAAAATGAACAGAATAGATGAAAGATTTGAAAAATTAAAAAAGGAAAACAAAAAGGCGCTTATTACCTTTTTGACAGTAGGCGACCCCAATATAGAATTCAGCAAAAAAGCCATACTCGTTATGCAGGAGGAGGGGGCGGACCTTATAGAGCTTGGAGTGCCGTTTTCCGACCCATCGGCGGACGGACCTGTCATACAGCGCGCCGACGAGAGAGCGCTTGCGCGCGGTACAGATATATTCCGCGTGTTTGAGATGACGGAATGTATAAGGGACAGCGTGGACGTTCCGCTTGTGTTTTTGCTGTATTACAATGTAATTATGCAGTACGGCGCGGAGAAATTTTTTGCGAGGTGCAAAGATGCCGGTGTGGACGGATTGATAATTCCCGATCTCCCGTTTGAGGAAAGCGATGAAATCAGAGAATATACGGAAAAATATGGAGTGTATCAGATAAATTTAGTGTCCCCTACGTCGCGTGACCGTATAGAGCGTATCGCCAAAGGCTCAAAGGGATTTTTATACTGTGTGTCATCGCTTGGCGTAACCGGTGAAAAAAGCTCCTTCAACACTGATTTTAACGAGTTTGTCGGGACAATAAAAAAATACTCGGACATTCCCGCCTGCGTAGGCTTTGGAATATCAAACGGACATCAGGTCAGAGAGCTTACGCGGTACTTTGACGGGGCGATTGTCGGCAGCGCGATTGTCAGAGCCGTTGCGGAGGGTGGCTCCGACGAGGAAAAAATCGCTAAGCTAAGGGAAAAAATTGTTGATTTAAAATCGGGCTTGCTGTAAATCGGCGGCAGCCGTCAGGAGGACTAAAAATATGAATAAAAAAAAGATAATCAGTGCGGCGGCAGCGGGTATAATATGTGTTTCGGCGTGTGTACCGCGCGCTTTCGCAAAGGATAATATATACGCGTACAATAAATTTATATCGACAGTAATCGGACCTCAGCTCGGTTACTGTGATTTTTCCGCCTCATTTGCGGGATATGAAAGCGAGTACGATAATGTGTGCGATTATTTTTCGGGACTTATATCGGCGTATTATGACGATATTGACATGGATTTTGACAATGAGCTTATAACGGTTGAAAGCGGCTCGGTTTCAGTGTATGAAGCACAGGAGAACGGAGTTATGTTTCTCGGTGAGATAGGGACTGAGCTTATAGCGAATTTTGGAGCGTCGTATTCAAATGTGTTTACCGTCCCCGTGGAAAACAAGAAATACATAGGAGTTGAGGTATACAGCAGTGTCGGCGCCTCGTACCTCCTGCAGCTTTACGCGCTTGACCCTGATACGGATGAGCTTAATATGAAGCTGGAAATAAAAAAGACAAAAAATGAGGATGAGCAGGAGGAGAACGTATGGGCTGACGGAAAAACATATTACTCCTATACAAACTCTTACGGCTTGCAGACCGTGATGAACGACGAGGGCTACGAGAACGTTATCACGGCGGCGCGCGCCGCGCTTGCGTACTTCGGTATTGAGGACTGGTTTCCGGAGTCGTATAACAGACTGTGCTTTGACGATGAAACTCTCGCTCTGTCAAGACTGACCGATAATCAGTACGCCAAAGCGGAGGCGTCAAAGAACGGCGACGATTTTAGAATTTCACATATTATAAGCGGCGTCACGCAGCTTTCATACATACGTGCGACAGGTCTGAGATTTTCGGATAAGCCGCTTGTAATGTTTGAGGATTACACGCCGCTCGCGGAGCTTGCGGTGAAACCGGACATTGTTACCGTCATACTCGACGGAAATACGCTGCAGTTCCCCGACCAGGATCCTATGATTATTGACGACAGAACGCTTGTTCCCATGCGTACAATATTTGAGGCGCTCGGCGCCGATGTGCAGTGGATAGAGGATAACGGATCGCAGAAGGTAATTGCTAATACCGCCGGCAGGAATATCGCAATGACAATAAACAGCAGCGAGTATTATGTTAACGGTGAGAAAAAAGAGCTTGACGTACCCGCGCAGCTCATAAACGACAGAACTCTTGTGCCGCTGCGCGCGGTGAGCGAGTCGCTTGGCTGTCAGGTGGACTGGAACGATGACACTAAAACAGCGGTTATTACTTCTCAAATTGAGCAGCCGTCCGCCTGATACCAAAACAGTACATCAATGGCCAGTAAACGGCCGTCAGTATTATACCGTACAGAATAATACGGATAAAACCACTGCCGCCGGCGAAAATTATTACAGCCGCCGCGGCCGCCGCGGGCAAAAGCGGCGGAATAAGACTCAGAATATTTTTCCAGAACATACCGATGTCAAGTCCCACACGACGTTTGTAGTAAATGTTCATTATGACAATATTTCCGATAACGAGTCCGGCACAGGTGCCGGCGGCGCAGCCGACAGCGCCGAAACGTATACAAAGAGGGACGCTTATAATAATATTGAAAACAGCAATCAGCGCGTACGTAACCGAACGAAAACGGTGCATGTCCTTTGCGCGCTGAATTTCTATACCTATTGACTGTATGGAGGTCAGGAGCAGCGGAGCGGTCAGAATGACAGCCGTAAAATAGGGTATGTCACTGTTAAGCCCCGACCACAGGCGCATAAACGGTCTTCCTATGGATATAATCAACAGGAATATGTACGCCATGATGGAAAACTGTATTCGTCCGAAACGCGAGAAAAAAACCGACAGCCTTTTATTGCCGTAGCCGGAGGCGACAAGCGAATGGGCGCGCGGCGTAAGCAGTGAGGACAGCGCGTAGGAGAAGGTAAGAAAGTAACTGTTTATCTGCGCTCCGAGAGAGTACTCCGTTACGGACGCGGCGTTGCCGAATATGCCCAGCAGAACCTTGTCGGCGCTCCAATTTATATTGTCGCTTATTATATTTAGAAATATAAAGAAGGAAAAAACCGAAAGGCGCTTGAATACCGCGTTGTCAAAGCTGAAACGGAAGGACATACCGAGTTTTTTTATACAGTATGCTCCGCTTACGGCGAGCCTTGCGAGCGTAACCGCGGCAGTGCATACCGCGACGGATATAACGCCTGAGCCGGCAAGCAGAAACGGAAGAGTTATAGCGGGAGAGAGAAAAGCGGACAGAATTACAAGTATTTTTTGAAAGGTAAAGCTTTCACGCGCGGCTATGTAGGAGTCAAATACGCTGCCGATAAAAGACAGCGCGAGATTTACAGACATTATTATAAGCAGGATTTTAAGAGTACGCATATCGCCGTCTGCGGCAGAGCGCGAGAAGAGAGCGTCCGCGCCGGCAGACAAAGCCGCTCCGCAGATAAGCACGGAAATCGCGGCGGCTGTAAAGATTATAATAAACATTCCGTTCAGGACGGAAATTGCGTGTGAATTATTATCCGCGCGGTACTCCGAGTAAAAACGCATATATGAGCTGCCAAAGCCAAAGCTTAAAATACTTAGGTTTACCACGGCGCCAATGGCGAGCTGGAGCAGACCGTAGTCGTTCTGACCCAGAATTCTGAGCATAATCGGCGTATAAAGCACGCTTATTATGCTCTGTATAAATATTGCCGCATATGAGAGAACAAATCCCGCGCTTAAATATTTTAACTTCATTTTATCCTCATTTGAAAATTCTCTGTATAAATCTTACAAAACTGACGCCTGAAACGAGCGGCAGTATTTTTTTATTTTTAAGCAGTTTGTAGTACAGTCTGTGCTCCATGCCGAGAGCGGAGATGTCAATTTTATCAAGAAACCCCGCCGACACGGCAAAATCCGCAATAGCTCTGACATTACGCAGCTTTTTGGAAAAACGTTCGCGGCTCTGCAGACGCAGTTCGTTTCCGATTGTCATTTTTATCATGTACGCATAGTAATAATCAAGCTGAGCGGCGTACGGCGACGCGGCGATGCCGGACGAGGCGAAAAAGTCATAAAGCGCCTTGAAACGTTCGAAGTACTCGCTGTCATACGCCTCCGTCATTTGCGTTTTGGAATATCTGTACAGGTATAGCGACATGTCCTTGATAAAATAAAAGCTTTCGCTCTCCATAAGATACGGATACACGCAGGCGGCGTCCTCGCCGATTTTAATTCTTTCATCCACCCTAAGCTGATGGCGCAGAAGCATATCCCGCTTGTAGAGCTTGTTCCATATCACGGGGTAAATACCAAAGCTGTAAAACTCGCCGGTATACATCATCTGCGGAAGGATTTTTTCCTCTATGGCGCGCCTGTCATAATGGCCGCCTTCAATACTTGCGTCGGTCTGCCCCACCGAGAAAGGACGCGCCTTGCGCTCATTCTCAATATCGCACATGACCATGTCGCAGCCGTACTTTTTCATGTACCCGACCATTTCCGCATACATACGCGGATTTATCCTATCGTCGCCGTCGACATACCCGGCGTACGTGCCGCGTGCCGCGGAGATACCCGCCTTACGCGCGCTGACAACTCCGCCGTTTTCCTTATGTATCACTCTGACGCGTCCGTCCTTTTCGGCGTAGCTGTCGCATATCGCGCCGCTGTCGTCGGTTGAGCCGTCGTCTACAATTATCAGCTCAAAATCGGTATAGGTTTGGGCAAGAATACTGTCGATACAGTCGCGCAGAAAGGGACCGACATTATAAACGGGTACAACGATACTAAGCTCCGGCGTCAAAACACAGCGCTCCTTCCGTATAATATTTCATATTAAAAGTATACCATGCTTTTCCGTTATAGTCAATTATAAGTATTTACAAAAAACGGCGTTTGTGATATTATGTATATAAATAAAGGATCGGAGGCAGCTATGAGAGCGGCGGTAAGCGTTATAGTACCGGTATATAACGGTGAAAAAACAATAGAGCGGTGCATAAGCAGCATACAAAATCAGACGCTTGAAAATATTGAGATAATAGTCGTCAACGACGGCTCCGCGGACAGGACGGATGAGATACTTTCAGGTATTCACGACAGACGTCTGCAGGTTATATCACAGCCTAACAGCGGTCAGGGATTTGCGAGAAACGCCGGACTTGCCGCCGCGGACGGCAAATACGCCGCTTTTGTTGACGCGGACGACACAATAGAGCCGCGTATGCTGGAGGTAATGTACGAGCGCGCGGAGGAAACGGAAGCGGATGTGGTACAGTGTAATATAACCGATATATACTCGGACGGAAAAAGCCGTGTGCAGCTTTCCTGCGAGGACGCGACAGCTTGTGTGGACGACAGCTACGCCGACAGATATTTTGCCGTGTGCAGTCACAGCTACGAGGTCTGCAACAAGCTGATAAGCTTAGATGTAATAAAAAACGGAGGCGTTTTGTTTAGGGACACAAAACGGTATTTTTCGGAGGACCTGCTGTTTAATATTGAGCTTATCGCGCGTATTCGCAAGGTCAGTTTTATAGCCGAGCCGTATTATAACTATTACAAGCATGAGGATAGTCATTTTCACTCCGACCCTGCGGCGCGCCTGAAAGCGATATGCACGCTCTTTGAGGATTACATAAACAACGCGGATAAAAGGATAGGCGACTCGGTGTCGTATACGGCGGCGATGCTTATAATATACAACGCGGGCTTCTGTATAAGCGTAAACCGCGGCGAGGCGGAGGCGGTCCTGTCCGGAGAACTTCTGAAGCGTTGTATACGCTCCGCGCTGCGGAGGCGGTACTGCAAGATTAAGCACAGACTGTACCTTTTCATAATACTTGCCGCGCCAAAACCCGTAAAAATATATTTTGCCGAAAAGTACAGCGGGAGGTGGCGCGTATGAAAATACTGCTTGACGGTTATTTTGACCGCAATTTGGGCGACGACCTTATGCTTACAATAGCGGCGCGCTCGCTGTCGGAGCATGAGCTGTACTTAAACAGCGACATTCTCCGTATAGACGGAGTAAGGTACGCGGAAAAGAAAAGCGGATATGACGCGTATTTAAAGGTTACAGGCTCAGGCTTCAAAATATACAATAAGATGGGCAGCCTGTACCGTATGCGCGACATTGCGCGCGAGAAACGTTTTGCCAAGGTACGCGCGGCGATAGGGTGCAGTATAGACGATTTTCCGGACAGAACGGCGGAGTACGCGATAAAAAAGCAGCTGTCCGCGATGAAGCTTGTAACCGTGCGTGATAAAAAGTCGCTGGACTACATGAGAAAAAGCTTGCCGCAGGTGCGCTGCTTTATGTATCCCGATATGCTTTTCTCGCTGCCTGACGGCATGATACCCAATACGGAGCCGGAGGGTCTTTTGGGTATAGCCGTGCGCGGGGATATGGATATTACCGCCGCCGCGCGAAAGGCGGACGAATATATAGAAAAAACTAACTCCGGCGTACTGCTTCTCGCGTTTGACTCAGGTACGGAAAACGACGCGGAAGTCGCGGAAAAAGTATATTCCGCCATGGAGCACAGAACAAGGACAGAAATAATCAGATATACCACCGTAGCAAATATGCTTTACACTATGTGCCGATGCTCGTTTATATTCGGCGCCAGACTGCACTCGCTTGTACTTGCCGCCAGAATGGGAATACCTTTTTCGCCCGCGCTGCGTTCGGATAAGATTGACGGAGCCCTGGAAAGCATAGGTTATGACTTTTCGCCTGATTTCAGGATAAGCGGCGGCGTGATAACCGCCGCTCTCGGACATATGAAACGGCTTAAAGAGCTTTTAAAAGAATACAATAAAATATAAAAGTCGCTGTCAAAAAATGACGGCGGCTTTTGATTTTCAATAAGGGCTGAAAGCCCGTCATTCAACGTTTCAGCGGGAGATTGTAACTCCCGCTGAAAAATGAAAACGGAACCCGCCGCTTATAAAGGCGGAGGACATCTTTCGTTTAGTTATAATATTTTTACAGCTTTGCCCCGCAGCGCTTACAAAACGCGGTACCGTCAGGATTTTCCGTGCCGCAGGTGGTGCAGAATTTCATACCGTGAGCATCGGCGGACTCTGTCCGGGGCGCCGTTCCGGTTTGAGAACGATATGTTGTCGTACCGGCAGACGGCTGATGTAACGGAGCGCTGTAAACAGGCGCGGGGGTCTGCGCGTACTCATAGAACCCTGCTCGTATAAGCCCAAGGAACATCGGAGCGAACAGCACGTAAATCAATGAAACAATGAACGATATAAAAGCAAACAGCGCTCCCACAAACGGAATAATTGCAAGCAGGAACAGGATAGCCGACACTATGACATACGCGATTGTCGGACCTATTATTGCAAGGAACATGTTAGCCTTATAGCCCTTTGTGTCTTGCTTTGACTTTTCCAGAGCCTCCATAGCGCCCAAGGAAGGCTTGTCAATCAGAATGTACGGCGTAAACGAGTACTCCAGCGACTTTACTATTACTATAACAATGCCGGCAATCGGAATAAGGGACCATATAAGCAGCCACAGCAATCTCCAGCACATGCCTCCGGCGGTATGCTTAAGGCGTTTAAATCCCGAGAACAGTCTTTGAGAGGCGACGGCTTCACCCCTGTAAGCGTCAAGATAGAGTATGGACGCGCCTGCCTGCAGAGTGACAGCCAGCGGAATGGATATGATGGGAATATTCACGCCTAACACGTATATTATCGATATCAATAGAATGTTTAGCAGTGAAAGTCCCCAAAGCTTTACGGGGAACGACTTTAAAACCGTAAAGGCTCTTCTGTAAATATATTTAATCATTTGAAATACCTCCAAAATTATTTTTGACCGTAGTAAGCGTTCGCGCCGTGTTTCCTGTAATAGTGCTTATCCTGCAGTTCCGCGGGAGCGGGCTTTACATCCGGGTTTATAGCCTCTGTGCGAACCGCCATTTTAGCAACCTCTTCAAGCACCACAGCATTGTGAACCGCGTCCATACCGTCCCTGCCCCAGGCAAACGGACCGTGATTTTTGCACAGCACCGCCGGTACCGCCTCATAATCCTTATCCTTAAAGAAATCAACGATAAGTACGCCGGTGTTTTTCTCATACGCCTCGTCAATCTCCTCCCTTGTCAGGTTTCTCACGCACGGTATCTCGCCGTACATGTAATCCGCGTGAGTCGTACCGTAGCAGGGAATAGCGCGTCCCGCCTGAGCCCAGCTTGTTGCCCAGGGCGAGTGGGTATGTACTATGCCGCCGATTTTCATAAACGCCCGATACAGCTCCGCGTGCGTCGCGGTGTCGGAGGACGGGTTGTATCTGCCCTCGACCTTATTGCCGTCGAGGTCGACAATTACCATGTCCTCAGGCTTGAGCGCGCCGTACTCCACTCCCGACGGCTTTATGGCGAACAGACCGCTTTCACGGTCAATCTCGCTGACATTACCCCATGTAAACGTTACAAGACCGTGCTTTGGCAGCAGCATATTAGCCTCGTAAACTCTTTTTTTCAGTTCTTCTAACATGTTTTTACACCTCCATTAAAATTTATTTTATATTTCCGACAGCCGCCGCCTCGACAGGCAGACCGTCGGCGTAACGCTTTGCAAAGACGCCAAAGCCCTCGACGTCGGACGGATCGGGGGCAAGCGTGTACACGCTGCCGCCGGAGAATACTTTATTATTGAGGAAAGCCGTAAGGCTTTCTCCGTTTTTATTCAGCATATACGAGGCGAGCAGAGCGATACCCCACGCGCCGCCCTCGCCGGCGGTTTCCATAAGGGAAACAGGCGTGTTTATTGCCGCCGCCATAAATCTTTGTCCGACGTCCTTGGTTTTGAACAGACCTCCGTGACCGAACATCTTGTCTATTTGAACGTCTTCCTTTGCGAGAATATCCATGCCAAGCTTTAACGTGCCGAGCGCGGAATACAGATGCGTTCTCATCATGTTGGCAAGATTGAATTTACTGTCGGGCGCACGTACAAATAACGGACGTCCCTCGCTCATATGGGTTATGTTTTCACCGGAGAAATAGTTGTAGGACAGGAGACCGCCGCAGTCCGCATCACCCTCCAGCGCTTTGAAATAAAGCGTGTCGTAGAGCGTGGGAACGCTTATTTCCACGCCCAGCTCCGCCGCGAATTCACGGAAAATATTTACCCATGCGTTAATGTCGGAGGTACAGTTGTTCACATGAACCATCGCGACGTCGTCTCCGACGGGAGTCGTGACAATATCAATTTCGGGATAAGCGTTTTTAAGCGGTTTTTCCAGTACCACCATAGCGAATACGGACGTACCCGCCGACACGTTTCCGGTACGCTTTGTAATACTGTTGGTTGCGGTCATGCCCGTACCCGCGTCGCCCTCCGGCGGACAAAGCGGAATACCGGACTGTAAATTGCCGGAAACGTCAAGCAGTTTTGCGCCCTCGTCCGTAAGACGTCCCGCGTTCTCGCCGGCGACAAGAACCTTGGGCAAAATGTCTGAAATATTCCATGGCTGTTTTTTTACCGCTTCAATATCGCTGAATTTTTGGAGCATACTCTTATTATAATTTTTTTCGGCGCTGTCAATCGGGAACATTCCCGACGCCTCGCCGACGCCGAGAACAAACTCACCCGTAAGCCTCCAGTGTACGTAGCCGGCGAGCGTGGTGAGGCGCTTTATGTCGGAAACATGCTCCTCGCCGTTTAAAATTGCCTGATACAGATGCGCTATACTCCATCTTTCGGGAATATTAAAACCGAAAAGCTCCGTAAGCTCGGCCGCCGCCCGGCCGGTCATACTGTTGCGCCATGTGCGGAACGGTACAAGCAGCTCCTCCCTTTCGTTGAACGCCATATAGCCGTGCATCATCGCGCTGAAGCCTATCGCGCCGATTTTGGTAAGCGTAACGCCGTACTTTTCCTTTACGCCGCGCGCCATATCGGCGTAGCAGTCCTGTAAGCCCGTCCGGATGTCATCGAGCGTGTACGTCCAGATACCGTTTTCAAGACGGTTCTCCCAAGCATGGCTGCCGGAGGCGATGGGGGAGTTATCCTGTCCTATAAGCGCCGCCTTTATGCGTGTTGAGCCAAATTCAATGCCGAGCGCGGTTTGTCCGTTTTCTATTGCGGATATTATCTTGTCCATATTTTACCTCCTTATAAATTATCATATTATTTTTATTATATCATTTTTCGGTAAATAAGCAATAGAAAAAAGCAGGCTTTTTTAATATTTTCCATTGTACGCGAAAAAGTTGCAAAAAATTATCATATATGTTATAATGAAAATATGAATGGATTTTTTGGAGGAGGATGCCAATGGATTTGTTTATATTTAACCGTATAGAGGAGGACCCGTGCATAGCGGCGCTGAACGAGAAGGACAATGCGCGGATTTTAAGGCGCATAATCGAATTTTCCGAAACGGAGGGCGTTACGCACAGCTCCATAAAGGAATATGTGGCGGTATGCCTTGCCAACGACGATAACATTCTTTCACGTCTTGCTCAGTCCGGTAAAAAAATAGGGGACGACCTGTACAGGCTCGCTCTGTTCGACATAGAACAGATATACAAAAAAATGTTTACCGTACAGATTAAATATGAGCCGTCCGGCAACGAAACCGGATTTTTCTCCGGCTATATAAATTCCATAAAATCCATAACCGCGTCGGAGTCCGCGGCGGAGCTTCTGGACAGGCTTATTGAGCATTACAGAAATCTCGGCAGCGGTATTTCGGCTAAATATATCGCTTTCCGCTATGACGGAACGCTTACCGGCGTCGCCGACACCGAACGTATTGTGTTTGACGACCTTGTCGGACTGGAGTATCAGAAACAGGTACTTCTGGACAACACGGGCGCCTTTGTCGAGGGCAGACGCGCGAACAACGTACTGCTGTTCGGCGACAGGGGTACGGGTAAATCCTCGTCCGTGAAGGCGCTGCTCAACATGTTTTGCGACAGGGGACTGCGTATGATCGAGACGCCGAAAAGCTGTATACGGGATATACCCGCGCTGTCAAAACGGCTTGCGGACAGTCCGCACAAGTACATAATATTCCTGGACGACCTGACGTTTGAGTCCGCCGACCGTGAATACAGGGATTTAAAGGTGGCTATGGAGGGACAGCTCCAGGCTAACCCCGCCAATATTCTGATTTACGCCACCTCAAACCGCCGTCATCTTATACGTGAGAATTGGGCTGACAGGCAGGGCGGCGAGATGCATTTAAACGACCATATGCAGGAAACGCTTTCGCTTTCGGAACGGTTTGGCATAAGTCTTGTATTCTCGGCGCCAAATCAGAAGGAGTATCTGAATATTGTTGCGGAGCTTTTGAAAAAGCGAGGCATAGAAATGGACGGCGATATAGAAAAGCGGGCGGTAGTATGGCAGATGAACTATGGTGGACGAAGCGCGCGCTGCGCAAAGCAGTTTGTGACCTCCTACGCCGCCAAGAGTATAGGAAAGGAAGATGTATTATGAAAAGGAAAATTTTAGCGTTTACGCTGGCTGTAATGACGTTTACGGGCAGCGTCGCGTTCGCGACGACGCCTGTAAAGCCGTCAAGGGTAATTATTATGTGCTACGACGATAGCGGCGCGCTGGTGTACAGCGGTCTGTATTGGGACACCTACACAGTTTCCGATATTCCGGAGGAATATCGTGATATGAAAAAGAAAGCGTACATAGTTGACGCCGGCGAGCTTACGGACATAACCGAATTGCCGGATGACGCGGCGGAAACTCCCGCGCCGTCGCCGACGGAAACACCGTCCGCGACAGAGGCTCCGTCCGCGACAGAGGAGCCGTCGCCTACGGAGGCTGCGCAGACAAAGTACCCGTCGATATATGAAAAGGGGCTTGACGCTATATACGCGCCGGCTGTTGTGGATGAGGTAGAGCTGACGACAAACAGCTCCGAGGAGGAGATATACTCTGTAAAGGCGCTTATGCGCGGCGAGGAGATGACAATTCCCATAGAAACGGATATTGAGATACAGTCCGCGCCCGAGGCGTACGGTTACCTTGCCGGACAGAACGCGGACGTTCTCGAAAGGGGCGATGTAATTTGTGTTACGACCAATGTCGCGGGTGACAGAATAAAGACGCTCGACCTTCTTTTTCGCCCTGCCGAGGAGGACATTATAACAGGCGGAAACGACTACGGTACAAATTTTGAACGGCTGTTCACGTCGGACGGTAAAACCGCCGGACAATGGACGGCTATGAAATACGGAGAGAAGGCGTCGTCCGACAGGTATCAGTACGCGTTCGGCGTTGTCGGAAAGAAAAGCGGCGGCGCACTTACGCTGATAAATGCGGGAGCGGATATTGACGAGGCGATAGAGGTTTCACTGCAAAGCGATACAATAGTGTATCTGTGCGATACGGACGGAAAGGAATACAGTCTTGAAATCGGCGGAGCGGGCGATATTTCAACCTCAATTCCCGCGAGTAAGCTGAATAACGGAGAGCTTGTGCTTGACGATACCTACGCATACAATTACGCGCTTGTAAGAGTTGTGGACGGTATAGCGACGGATATAGTCGTGTATGAAAACTATAATAACTGAAAAACAAAGACAGGGATAAAATCATTATCAATCTAACCCGAAAATTCCCTATACGGTTTAACCGTAAAAAGATATCTGGAGGAAAGAAATGAGGATATTCAAAAGAACGTCCGCGCTGCTTTCGGCGCTTGCGATTGCCGCGGTATTCGGCGCGCCGGTATACGCGGACGAGGATATTAACGTAAGGATGAACGGAATCGTGTCCGAGGGTGAGGACTATGTTTATTTCGGAGACGCGGTTCCGTTCCAAATAGACAGCCGTATCCTGACTCCGGCGAGGTACATGGCGGAGGGCGCGGGTATGAGCGTGGACTGGGATCAAAGAAATCAGACGGCAATACTGACGCTTAACGCCGACGCGTACTCGGATAAACCGATAGAGCGGTACGCGGCGGAGGTTATAAGTAAAATAAACGGTTACGGCTTGGAGCTGACGCCCGTGAATATAACGGCGGCGCTGACTCTCGGCTCGGAAACGGCGGTAGTCCGGTACAATTTTGTCGATTCGGAGAACGATATAGTCGCCATAGGGAAAAAGTATAATATGCTGTCGAGGGCGACGCTGGCGGACGATGCAAGACTTATGGTACCGCTGCGCGACTCGATGGAGATGTTCGGACTTAAGGTAAACTGGTACCAGAATGAAATGTGCGCCGAGGTTTATCTGCCGGATAAGGCGGAGACGCCGGAGAATATCGGTATAGTGGCGAGCTACGCGTGGGATGGCGGCTCCGCGCATATTGACGCGCCGGAGAACAGCGGAGGAGAGGACGATGAATTTTTAGGGGTATTTAAAATCACCCATTACTGTCCGTGCGAATTGTGCAACGGAACCGCGAACGCGCACACCGCGTGGGCGGGAGAGCTTATTCCGGGACAGACTATAGCGGTTAATCCGTCTGTGATATCGCCTCTGACGTGGGTTTATATTGACGGTTACGGTCTGAGGCGCGCGGAGGATACCGGCGGCGGCTTGGACGAATACCAGATTGACGTTCTTGTACCCGACCATGAAACCGCAATGTCGCTCGGCGTAGCGTATAAGGATGTTTACAAAGTGGAATAAAATCATACCCGTCCGGTAAAATGGATGGGTATATTTTTATTATATTGGAATGTGCGGGGATTTTGAAACCTTTTGGTTTTTTTCGCTGTATATAATAGTGTACAACATAAAATGACGTTATTTTAATGGGGTGGCATTATGACCGAGGATGAAAGGCTAATACATAATATCAGGCGAAAGAGGCGCGGAGCGTTGGAAAAAGCGATTGATTTATATACTCCGTATGTCGGAACGGTAATATATAATGTGATTGGTTCGGCAATGCAAAAAGAGGATATGGAGGAAGTAATATCGGATACTTTTGTTACGCTCTGGCGCAACGCCGATAAATTTGACGGTCAGAAGGGCTGCCTTCGTACATATTTGGGAACAATGGCGCGTAATCTCGCAAAAAATAAGCTGACCGGCTTAACTGTAAATTCGGAGCTTGACGAAAATATTATTGCCGTTCACAGCGAACCGCATATTCAAATTGAACAAGACGAGGAGCGCACGTCTATGATAAACGCGATAAATGAGCTGGGCGAGCCGGACAGCGAAATATTTATGAGATATTACTACTATGATGAAAAAATATCTTATATTTCAAAAGCTATGAGCTTATCGGTCAATACAGTAAAAACAAAGCTCGCGAGAGGACGCAGAAAGTTAAAGGAGATTTTGCAGAGGAGGGACAGAAATGAGTAAGAGATTAAATTATTTGAGAACGTCCGTCGACTTAAAATTCGACACGGAAAAAATCAAGGCTCGAACTAATCGGCTCCTTAATGCAAATTCTGCGGAAAGGAAGATTTTCATGAAGTATAAAATGTTAAAAACAGCCGCGGTCGCGGCGGCTCTTGTGGCGGCGCTGTCCGTTTCGGCGTTCGCGATGACCCCCGCGGGACAGGAAACCATAAGCAGTATTTTAGCTTATTTCCAAAACGACAAGGCAACGGAGATTACAAGCCTTGAGGAACTCGCGAAATACAACGAGGAAATAGGCAAGAGCGTGTCAAAGGACGGAATAACCCTGACGCTCGACAACATCGCGGCGGACGATAATTTTATACACGTATTCTATACGGTAAAGTCCGACAGTGAGCCGTTTTACAACGGCGGCAACCCAAATGCCGAGATGTATAGCGACGATATGAATATGAGTATGGACGTTCAGTGTATGA